>JBBQLF010000612.1:0-3074 GCA_038327695.1 Bryobacterales bacterium | reverse complement strand
GTTAAGCTCAGTGTCCAGCGTCAACTCGGTCATACCCAGGATTCCGTTCATCGGGGTGCGAATCTCGTGGCTGACGTTGGCGAGGAACTGGTCTTTCAGGCGGTTGGCGCGCTCGCTGCGGTCTTTCGCCTCGCGCAACTGGCTGGTGCGTTCGGCCACAGCGGTTTCCAGCCGCTCTTTCTCCCACTGGTGCTTGAGCTTGGAGCGCCGGAGATGCCAGGCGGCGGCAGCGCCAAGCAGCAGGATGACAGTGGCGAGAAAGGAGCGGTTGGCGTACCAAGGGGGGAGAATCGTAAAGGTGAAGGCGGCTGAGTGCGCGCTCCATGCTCCTATGCCGTCATAGCCCTGAACCTCCAGGTGGTAGTGGCCGGGCGGCATTTCCGGAAACAGCAGTTCCCGATTGGTGGTCTCCTGCCATCCGCCGGAGAGGCCTCCCATGCGGTAGCGGAAGCGCTGCGCGGAAGGCCGCGCGAACGCAAGGACGGAGAACCGGACCTTCAGGTTGTTCTGCCAGTGTGGAACTTCCGCGCTCATGGCGGGGTCCTGCGCCCGGTCACCCAGAATGGCGGAGGAAATGACCATCCGAGGCGGGCCTGGATCCGCCTTGATAGCGGCATCGCGGAAACGGGAGAGACCACCGCTGGAGCCGATCCAGACCGAGCCGTCGGGTTCGGCGGCAAAGGCGTCAGTGTCGCAGTCATCCCAGGCAAGGCCCTCACCCCGGCGGTAAGGCACCCAATTCTTGCCATCGAAGACGCCAACGCCGCGATCCGTACCGACCCACATCCGGCCGCGGGCATCGAACTTGGCAAAGTAGACCTTGTCAGAAGGCAGTCCGTCGGCGTGGGTGAGGGTAGTGAATCTGTATGAATCACCGTCTGGAATCGCGTGCGTGAGGCCGTGCGGGCCGTCGTAAGCGAGCCACAGATCCCCTGACTTGCCTGGTGTGATGGCCCACACGGGGCTGTCCGCCAGGCCGTCAGCTTTGGTGAATGACCGCCACGTGCCGTTGCGGCGTTGGAAGAGTCCGCCGTCGGAGCCGTACCAGAGATCGCCATTGGGCAGCGTCTTCACGGACCGGCCCTGGAGCTGGCCTCCACCGGGAACGCCGGCTTCGACAAATCTGCTGTTCCCATTGGAGCCGGCAAACAGGCCGGGCCGGGCCGTGGTGGCAAACCAGACCCGGCCCCCGGCATCAATGTCGATTCTCGAGATGATAGGCGCCCTCAGCGACTTGTCGCCGGCCAGTTCCGGGACGACCACACGGACTACACGGCCAGAGGCCGCATCGACGCGCACAAGGCCCGTACCTCTGATGCCCACCCACGCGCTGCCATCCGGTTCGACCGCCAGGGCAGGGATGTCGGTCCGCTCGACGCCCGGAACCAGATGGAAGCTGTAGATTCCCTGGCGGGGAATGCCCCGAAAGAGGCCATTCCGGGTCGAGACCCAGATCCCCCCGCGCTTGTCTGGAGCCACCTGCCAGATGGTCTGGTCGTCGAGCCCCTCGGATTCGGTGTAGGTTTCCCACTCGCCGTAGCCAATCCAGCGGACGAGACCGCGGCCCGCCATCCCCATCCAGATCGCGCCCTCGCGGTCCCTGTGGATGGCCGAAACGCTGTTACGCAGCAGGCCTTGGCGCCGGTTCAGGAATCGCCAGTAGATGCCGTCGTAGGTGGCCAGACCGCCTTCGACCGGGATCAGCAAGCGGCCATTCAGGTCGATTTCCATTTGCGGCCGGAGGGATGTTTCCAGGGAACGATCGCTGCGGAGTTCGACAAACGATTTACTGCCCTTCTTGAGCACCATAAGCCCCGCGCGGCTTCGAGCGTAGAGGTTACCCGCCGGATCCTCGATGAGGAACTCCCAGACGTCGTCAGTTTGGCCGCGGTGCAGTTCGCGCGCGCGATTGCCCTCCAGAACGCAGATTGACCTGCCGCAACCGAAGACGACCTCACCAGTCCGCCGGACGAGCGTGCTCATAATCACCGGATTGACGCCAGCCATGTCCGCCAGTTGGCCTGCCCAGCCTGCGCCGTTGGGGCGCCGGGTCAGGATCATCAGGCCGAGCTTGGTGGCGACGAAGACACGGCCGCGCTGGTCCGACGCGATCGCCTGCACACCCTTCGCCCGCTTGGCCGGAGCGAGGCTCACTTCCACAAAACGATTGCCATCCCGGCGGACCAGGGTCTCCGATCCACTAACCCAGATTGTTCCGTCAGGGCTTTGATGGATACTGAGCAGCTCGCTGGCCGGCAGACCCTCCCGGGGGCCAAACTCGGTGAAGCGGTGGCCATCGAAGCGGAAGAGCCCGTTCTCGGTACCGACCCACAGAAACCCCTCGCGGTCCTGGAGAATCCGTTCCACGGCGAGATTCTTCAGGCCGTCGTCAAAGCCGAAGCCCTGAAACTGGTAGCGTTGCGCAGCCAGAGGGGCGGCCAGGCAGAGCATCGTCCACCCGGCCTGCCACCATGTGCTGCGCACCCGGCACTCCATGCTGATCTATCGGCAGGAACGATGGAAAACTTGAATCTACAGCAGAGAGTCCGGGGATCTGCGCCGTTCGGGAATTCGCCCAGGCGGACCACCGTCCAGCAGTGGTGCACTACCAGTCAGCCCAGTTGAGTGCGGGCCGGCCAGCCGCGAATGTTCCCACCAGTACCGCCCAGCTGAATCGCAGTACCGCCAGAATGGATGACCGTGCGTGCCCTTACGGCCCGCACCGCGTGGCGGAAGGAGGCGTTTTTGGAAGGTTGCGTGGGCCCGCCCGCAGTCTACGATCTCAGAGCGAATGGCAGCCTGAACCGCGGTCCGCGCCGGCCGAATGTGTCGACTGCGTCCCGGTTTCCGCTCCAACCGTCCACGGAGCGCTGGCTTCCGGCTGGTTTGATGGACTGCCAGGGAGGCCGTTCCAAGTTGAATACCCACTTTCCGCCGTTGGGAGTGTGTGGTATGTTGTGGGAGGAGTGGCAATCCGCCAGGCCACAGCCGGGGTTCCTATGTGCAGACACGGTGGACGGACGGGACGGGTCGTAGTTGAGCGGGAGTAATTCAGTGGTAGAATGTCAGCTTCC
>JBBQLF010000611.1:0-3094 GCA_038327695.1 Bryobacterales bacterium | reverse complement strand
ATGCGGCAAATCCTGGGGTTTGGGGCGAAGCCCCATTTCAAGGACGCTCCGCGGCCTTGTTCTGCTAGAGGGCGATACACCCGCTACGAGTGCTGCTTGGATAGTTGTCGTTGGAGGCGCTTTCTAATTGTCGCCCATCACGGAGCCGAAGGCGGGCACGGAGTAGACGCCCCAGTGGATGAAGATGCCGAACTTGGCGTCGGCATACCAGGCGGGGATCTGGAACTTCTCAAGCGAGGCCCAGTTGGCCTGGAAGGGGCCTTTGGCTACGACGGCATCGATCTTCTTCATGGCCGCGTCGATCTTCTGATCGTAGTTGGCGATGGGCGGAGTCTGCGCGGACAGAACGCAGGCCGCAAACAGAATAGGAACTATTTGTTTCATAAGGAACTACCTGCCCATCCAGCCGCCGTCGACGACCAGGATTTCACCGTTGACGTAGTTGGATGCGGCAGATGCGAGAAAGACCGTAGCGCCGGCCAGATCCGACGGCTCGCCCCAGCGGCCGGCGGGGATGCGGGCCAGGATGGCGGCGTTGCGCTCAGGATTGGCGCGCAGGGCGGCGGTGTTGTCCGTGTTGATGTAGCCGGGTGCTATGGCATTGACCTGCACGCCCTTGGCCGCCCATTCGTTGGCCAGCGCCTTGACGAGCTGGGCGACGGCGCCCTTGCTGGCGGCGTAGCTGGGGACGGTGATGCCGCCTTGAAAGGAGAGCAGGGAAGCGGTGAAGATGATCTTGCCGGAGCCGCGGTCAATCATGCGGCGGCCGAGCTCACGGCTGAGTATCCAGGGGGCGTAGAGATTGGCCTGCAGCACCTCGTCCCAGAAGCCATCGGGGTGATCAGCGGCGGGCGAGCGCTGGATGGTGCCGGCGTTATTGACGAGGATGTCAATGCGCGGGCATTGCTCGTTCAGGCGCGCCAGGAAGGCGTAGACCGAGTCGCGGTCAGCGAGGTCACAGGTGAAGGCGGTGAAGGCGCGGCCGAGCGCGGTGACTGCCTGTTCGGCCGGTGAGCCGGTGGCGGGCAGGGACTTGCTCACGCCCACGATATCGGCTCCGGCTTCGGCCAAAGCGATGGCCATGGCTTGGCCGATGCCGCGGCTGCAGCCGGTGACCAGGGCAGTCTTGCCGTCGAGGCGGAAGAGATCGAGGACAGACATGCGGGGTTAATCCTTTCCGCGGAGCGTGGAGGCGCGGGCGACGAGCCGGGATTCGAGCAGGACGGTGCGCGGGGGTACGGGTTTTTTCAGGCCGACCAGAGAGAGGGCGAGACGGGCGGCGTTTTCGCCGATGGAAGGGGAGTTCTGATCGATGCTGGTGAGCGGTACGCGGAGGTACGAGGCGTAGTGGACGTTGCCGCAGCCCACGACGGCGACGTCTTCGGGGACGCGCAGGCCAGCGTCGAGGGCGGCCTGCATGGCGCCCATGGCGACGGGATCGTTGAAGCAGAAGACGCCATCCGGGTGGGGCTTGAGGGCCAGGAGCTGCTGCATGGCCTCATAGCCGCTGCGGTCTGCCGCGTCGTCGGCTGTGCGGCCTGTGATGACGTAGTCTGGGTTCGGCGCGGCACCGTGCGCGGCGAGGGAGGCGCGGTAGCCACGCAGGCGGCCGATGGCGGTGCTGACTTCAGGTCCGCGGATGTGGGCGATGCGCCGGCAGCCCTGGGCGATGAGGTGATCGGTGGCGAGGCGGCCGGCGTCTTCATCGTCGACCCCGACAAAGTTCGCCCTGAGGCCGGGGATGCGTCGATCCAGAAGGACGACCGGTGTCTTGTGCTGGGCCAGCATAGAGAAGGCGGCGGCATCCGACTGGACGGAGGCAAGTATGAGGGCATCGACGCGCCGGGCGAGCATGTGCGCAATCTCCTGGCGCTCCACCGCGCCGTCTTCCTCCGACGACGAGATCATGAGGACATAGCCGTGCTCGCGCAAGTGGCGCGTGATGCCTTTGGCCACTTCGGCGAAGAAGGGATGGACGAGGTCGGGCACGATCAGGCCGATGGTGCTGCTGCGGCCGGTGACGAGGGCGCGGGCGGCGAGGTTCGGCTGGTAGTTTAGCTCGCGAATGCGCTTCAGGACGCGTTCACGGGTTTCCTCGCTGATGTCGCTGTGGTTGCGAAGAACCTTGGAAACGGTGACGACGGAGACGCCCAGATCCGCCGCAATGTCTTTCAGCCGTGTTGCCATGCGTTTTTCCAGTCTATTTCGTCACTAGTAAGCGTTTACTGTAACGTTATTGGAGCACGATGTCAAACGGATTTGGCGGGTGTGTAGGGTGCCAGGGCGGCGCGAAGCGCCTCCGGCAGCGGGTGGGCCTTCTGGGTGGCCAGGGACATGCAAGCTATGATGAGGGTCGCAGTGGCGGCCACTTCTGCATTGTGGAGCACCTCAAAGAACAGGGTGTACGACTGCGCGCCGATGCGCGTGGGCGTGACTTGAATGGCGATTTCGGAATCGTAGAGCAAGGGGCGTTTGTAGTCGGCCTCAACGTGGACCCGGGGATAGGACAAGCCGTTGTGTTCGGTGGCGTAGTAGGGCCGGCCGAGCAGGCGGAAGAACTCATCCTCGGCGGTCTCAATGTGGCGGAACAGAGCGGAGTAGTGGATGCGTCCGGTGGCATCGGTATCGACGAAGCGAATCCGGGTGTGCCAGATGAATGGCTCAGGGGCGGGCATTGCTTCATTATGGAGGAAGGAGGGCTGATGCGGCTTGCGTGGGTGCTGGTGCTGGCTGTGAGCGCGTGGGGCGAAGACGGCGCCGTCATTTACAAACAGCAGTGCGCGCAGTGTCATCCGGCGGGACGGTTTAGCGGGCGGCCGGCGGCGGTGGTGGTGCGTGCGCTGGCCAGCGGGGTGATGCGGCAGCACGGGATGGTGCTGACGGAGGCGCAGCGGGTAGCCGTGGCCGAGTACGTCAGCGGCAGCAAGGTGGCGCCGGAGGTGGCGATGCCGCGGTGCGGCGGTGGCGTTGAGTTCCAGCCCGGTGGCGCGACGTGGAACGGATGGGGTGTGGACGCGCGCAATACGCGGTTTCAGCCGGTGGCCGGGCTGACGGCGGAGCAAGTGCCGGCATTGCGGTTGCAGTGGGCGTTTGC
>JBBQLF010000610.1:0-3111 GCA_038327695.1 Bryobacterales bacterium | reverse complement strand
GCCGGCTGAGCCGCTTCCACAACGGGCGCGGGCGGCGGCGGTGCGGCAGGAGCAGCCGGCTCAGCCGCTTCCACAACGGGCGCGGGCGGCGGTGGTGCGGCAGGAGCAGCCGGCTGAGCCGCTTCCACAACGGGCGCGGGCGGCGGTGGCACGGCAGGAGCAGCCGGCTGAGCCGCTTCCACAACGGGCGCGGGCGCGGGCGCCGGCGCAGCCGCGGGAGCCGGCGCGACCGCGCCATCCCCAACCCGGGCTACCACCGTTTTAATCGCCACCACGGCGCCTTCCTGCACCAGAATCTCCGTCAACGTGCCCGCCACCGGCGACGGGATCTCCGTATCCACCTTGTCCGTCGAGATCTCAAAGAGAGGCTCGTCGCGCTCCACGCGCTCGCCCACCTTCTTCAGCCACCGCGTCAGGGTGCCTTCGACAATGCTTTCGCCCATCTGGGGCATTATTACATCAGACATGTTCGTTCTCCAGTCCCGGCAGGCTCAGACGCACACGGGTGCTATCTCGTAGTTAAACACTCGCGCAAACTCCTCCACCAGTACCCGATGGACCGCCGCGCGCTCTACACTCACTCCCAGCCGCTCCATCGAGGTCACCGGCCTGGCCAGGCCGCATGGCACGATGTAGCGGAAATAGTCCAAATCCGTCGTCCAGTTCAGGGCAAAGCCATGCGTGCTCACCCACCGGCTGATATGCACGCCGATGGCGCAGATCTTGCCCTCCGGCGTCCAGACGCCCGTGGCGCCCGGATCCCGCTGACCCTCAATGCCAAACTGGCGCAACGTCGCGATCACTACTTCTTCGATGCCGCGCACATAGGCCACGACATCCCTTTTCCAGTCCCGTAGATCGATTATCGGATATCCGACGACCTGGCCGGGGCCGTGATAGGTAATATCACCGCCCCGGTTGCTCTCAAAGAACTCAATCCCCAGCTCGCGCAGACGCTCCGCGCTCAGCAGGACATTCTCCATGTGGCCGTTGCGTCCCAGCGTCAGTACATGCGGGTGTTCCACCAGCAGAAGCTGATCCGGAATCGCTCCCTGTTTGCGCCGCTCCGAGAGATCAGCCTGCAGCGCCCACGCCTCAGCGTAGGAGACGCGGCCGAGTTCCCGGACCTCCAGATTACGCATTAATCGCCAAGCCGTAGACGCTGTTGAACGCCTCCCCAACCGCTTCATAGAGCGTCGGATGGGCGTGAATGGTGGACATCATCGATTCCACGGTGGCTTCGGCCTCCATGGCCGTCACCGCTTCGGCGATCAATTCGTAGCCATGCGGACCGATGATGTGCACGCCCAGAATCTCGCCGTAGCGGGCATCGGCCACCACCTTCACAAATCCGCCGTGGTTGCCCAGGATGGACGCCTTGGAGTTGCCGGCAAAGGGGAACTTGCCCACTTTGACGTCGTAGCCATTCTCGCGCGCCTGCTTCTCAGTCATGCCCACGCTGCCGATGCCGGGCTCCGTGTAGGTGGCGCCCGGAATACGGTTTTTATGGATCGGCGTCACTGGCTTGCCGGCCATGTGCGCGACGGCGACCAGGCCCTCCATCGTGGCCACGTGCGCCAGCTGCGGCGTGCCCGCCACGATGTCGCCGATGGCGTAGACGCCCGGCTCAGCGGTCTGCTGGTAGGGGTTGACCTTGACGAAGCCGCGGTCGAGCTCCACGCGCGTATTCTCAATGCCAACATTGTCCGTGTTCGGCTTGCGGCCCACGGCCACCAGCAGCATCTCGCCGTCAAACTGCTGCGTGTTGCCGTTGGCCAGCAGCACCTGCAAGGAGACGCCGTCGGCGGTCTTCTGCACTTCCTGCACCTTGGCGCCGGTTTCGATGCCGATGCCCTGCTTCTTGAACTGGCGTTCCAGCTCCTTGCTGACTTCCTCGTCTTCCACCGGCACCAACCGCGGCAACATCTCAAAGATCGTCGCCTGGGCACCGAACCGCTTGAAGATGGAGGCAAACTCCACACCCACCGCGCCCGCGCCGATCACCAGCAGGCTCTTCGGCAGATTGGGGCGGCTGAGGATCTCAATGTTAGTGACAATCGTCTTCTCGTCCGGGGTCAGACCCGGGATCATCCGCGCCACCGACCCCGTGGCGAGGATGATGTTGGCCGCCTCCAGCGTGCGCGTGCCGTCCTGGGCTGTCACTTCCACCTGCCCACGGCCCTTCAACCGCCCATAGCCCTTGATGACATCCACTTTCTGCTTCTTCAGGAGAAATTCGATCCCCTTGGCGTGGCTGGAGACGATCTTGTTCTTCCGCTCCAGCACCTTCAGGTAATCCAGCCGCGGGTCCTGGCACGAGATGCCCTGCGCTTCGGGGTGGACAAAGTAGTCCCAGACCTCAGCAGTGTGCAGGAGCGCTTTTGTGGGAACGCAGCCAACGTGCAGACACGTCCCACCCAGGAGAGGATCCTTTTCAACGAGGGCGGTCTTGAGGCCGAACTGGCCGGCGCGGATTGCGGCAGAGTAGCCCCCAGGCCCGCTGCCGATCACGATCAGGTCATAGGACATCCCTTTCAGAATAGCATCGGCGTTTTTTCACATAATGATACGTATGAAGCAGCTATTGACCGGTGCGGTGGCGATGGGGCTCCTGTTTGGGCAGACCGCTCCATCGAAGCGGCCCGCGCCGCGTAGGCCTGCCGCGGCGCAAACCAGCGAAGGCGATCCGCTGCAGTGGCCAATCAGGGAGATCCGCGTGGAGGGCACGAAGTTCTTCACCCCCGCGCAAGTGATTGCGGCCTGCGGATTGAAGCTCGGCGATCTGGCCAACAGAGCAAACTTCGAGCGGGCGCGGGACCGTGCGCTGGCCACCGGTTTCTTCGAGAGTTTCGGTTGGCGGTACGAGCCGCAGTCAGTCCCGGGTGGATTCACCGTGACATTGGATATCGTGGAGCCGGCCACGTTTCTGCCCTGGGCGTTGGAGCGTTTGCCGCTGGAGCGGGCTGAGGCTGAAGCCCGGCTGAAGCGGGATTTCCCGATGCTGGTCGAGAAGTTCCCGCCGACGGAAGGCCTGCTGGAGCGCGCGGCAGCCTCACTGCAAGCTCTGCTGAAAGGCAAAGGTGTCACTGAGGCGGTGGCCGGCCGAGTCGC
>JBBQLF010000609.1:0-3128 GCA_038327695.1 Bryobacterales bacterium | reverse complement strand
GCTTCTGACCACAGACTTGACCAATCCTTCCCAAACCCCCGCCCTGATTGTCCGCCTGAAAGCCGTCCGCGCCCAAACCGCCGGCATAGCCCTCATGCCCGGCGAGAAGCGCACCATCCGCACAGAGCTGACCGGATTCTTGTGGAAGGCTTCAACGTCCAGCCCAAATAGAGAAAAGGCCGTGTGGCTGGGTGCCGCACGGCCTCTTTCAGAGGGGCTGCAAGGTGCTGGGACACCTTGCGGGGATGCAAATTAAGTCAATGATGACTTATGTTATGTCCATTATGCTCATTCAGACCCCATTGTCGTCAACAGTAAACTGCAACATTGATCAATTTTAATGATCGCCTCCCAGGACAGCGGCCGCCCACCACAAATCCCTGAACGCCACCCGCTGAGTTCTCGTACACTGTTACAGGAGCAAACTGGAGCAGTATTGCGGCGGCGCTGCGCGTGATACACTCGCCCTAGCCGGGCCTGTTTCCAGACCCGATCGCGATGCTCGTTTATCGGAGTCAACACCGTGATTCTCGGCAAGTTCTGGAGCGCCATCCGCGCTCAAATCAACAAGATCGCCAATGTCTTCTGGGAGGCAGATCCCATCGCACAGATGCAGTACGAGCACGACACCGCGCTCGAACAGCTCAAGGAAGGCCGCCAGGGCCTGGAAATGTACCGCGGCCTCGTGGAACGGCTCACCCGCCAGGTGGCCACCACCAAGGGCCACGTCCAGAAACTGGAGGCTGAAACCAAGGCCTACCTACGCATCGGCAACCGCGAAACCGCAGCCAAGTTCGCCTTGGAGTTGCAGAAAGCCAAGACGGAACTGGCGGGCCACGAAGAGCAGTTGCGGCTGCACGAAACCTCCTACGAGAACAACCTCAAAAAGATCAAGCACGCCGCCGGCAAGCTGGCCGAGGTGCGCCAAAACATCCAAAAATATGACGCCGAGCTCAAGATGAGCGCGGCCGAAGCGGAGATCGCCGCGCTATCGGAATCGTTCAACCTCAACGTCACCACCGATTTCGGCCAGATCGAACGTGTCGTCCAGGAACGCATAGACCGCAATCGCGGCAAGGCGCGCGTCGCCGTCGACCTCTCGCACGAAGGCCTGGCCTCCATTGAGGCCGAAGAGCAGATGGAGAAGTCCCTGGCCGAGGATGCGCTCTCGCAGTTCGAGGCCGAGCTCGGCCTGCGCTCTCCGGAAACCACCAAACTACCCGACTCAACCAAAGACCTTGGTCCCGCGGTAACCGCGCCCAAGGCAACCACTGAGGAACAGGTCTGACCATGGCACAACCGAAACCCGCATTCTATCTGGCCGTGTTCGCCGTCGTCGCCGGGCTCGTCGGATACGGGCTCTGGCGCTACAAGTCCGCCGACGGCAAGCCCGGCGGCATCTTCAGCAAGGAGGAGCTCGGCAAGGGCGTGGAAGCGCCCGATACGCAGAGCGTCACCACCGCCAAGGAGTATAACTACGTCCCGGCGGCCAAGCTGCCGCCCGTGCAAGGCATCTCCAGCTACAAGCCGATGACCGACCGCACGGTGCGCTTCGCCCTCAACGTCTGGGCGGGCTGGGCGCCCATCATCCTCGCCAACAACGGCATGAAGCCGGGCAAGCTGTGGAAGTCGCCGTCGGGTAAAGACTTCAAGGTCGAACTCACGCTCATTGACGACCCCGTCGCCATGCGCGACGCCTACGCCGCCGGCAATGTCCACATCGGCTGGGGCACGCTCGACATGCTGCCGCTGCTGCTGGAAAGCCTGAAGCGCGATTCGCGCGTCATGCCGCGCGTCTACCAGCAGGTGGATTTCTCCAACGGCGGCGATGGGATCGTCGTCCGCGAGAACATCAAAACGGTGGGCGATCTGCGCGGCAAGACCGTCGTGCTGGCCCAGAATTCGCCGTCCCACTTCTTCGTGCTGAACGCCCTCATCAACGCCGGCGTCCAGCCCTCCGAGGTCAACTTCAAGTTCACCCAGGACGCCTTCCAGGCTGCCGCCGCATTCAACGCCGACAAATCCATCTCCGGCGCCGTCTCCTGGGCGCCTGACATCTACAATCTCTCCAAGGTAAAAGGCAACCGCCTGCTGGTCTCCACATCCACAGCCAACAAGCTCATCGCCGATGTCTGGTTTGCCCGTGCGGACTTCGCCAAGGACAACCCCGATGTCATCGAAGGGTTGGTCCGCGGTATCTTCGACGCCATGGAAGCCCTCAAGGAGCAGCCCAACAAACAGGCCGTCGCCAAGCTGATGGCGGCCGGCTACTCCATCCCCGAGACCGACGCGCTCTCCATGCTGGGCGATGCCCACAGCACCAACCACGCCGAGAATCGCGAGTTCTTCCTCAATCAGAACAACCCCACCAATTTCGAGCGCACCTGGAACACCGCCTACTATCTCTACAAGCGCATCGGCGTCGCCGGCGAGAAGGTGGATTTCGACCAGGTCATGGATTTCTCGCTCATCGCCAAGCTGGGTAAGGAGCCTAAGTACGCCAATCAGAAGGACGAGTACGCGGTGAATTTCGTGCCCGCCACCGCTTCGTCCATCAAGGGTGAGAGCGAGGAAATCCTCACCAAGACCATCGTCATCCACTTCTTCCCCAACTCGCACGACGTCATGAAGAAGGTCTCCAAAGCGGAGAACGGCAAGACGGTGGAGGAACTCTACGATCCCAACGTTAGCTTCGTCATTGAAGAAGTGGCCAAGCTGGCCGGCCAGTTCGGCGCGGCCCGCATCATCGTGGAGGGCCACACGGACTCCTCGATGAAGGGGCAGATCCCGGAAACCGCCGTGCAGGAGCTCTCCTTCAATCGCGCCAACGCTGTGAAGGAGTCGCTGGTGCGCAAGTTCCCCACTCTCCAGCCGAATCAATTCACGGCCAGCGGTATGGGCTGGGAGCGTCCGGCCGATGCCGGCGATCCGTCCAACCACGCCAAGAACCGTCGAGTGGAGATCAAGGTCTATCCGCTGGAGGCCGCCAAATAGCAATGGCGAAGGGCCTGTTCCGAAATAGCCTGTCATCCCACTTCGTTGAAGACGCGCTTGCGCTCCCTCACGGTCGCGGCTCGGTTACGGGCGCGTTTTCATCGGATTTGGCGGCCGGCAGGGCCATACGGGAC
>JBBQLF010000608.1:0-3135 GCA_038327695.1 Bryobacterales bacterium | reverse complement strand
CACCCAGCGGGTCCACCCCGATCTTGAGGCCGGCGTACCTCACGATGTCCAGATCCACAACGGCCGGCAGTTCGCGGACGTATTCCGGCATGAAATCGGTCTCGTGGATAACCCCGGTCTTGTGGATGGCGTGCTCATAAGGAATGTGGCGCACGCCGCGGTTGCCGCCGCGGAGCAGTTCGTTGGCTCGCTCCTGAATCCAGGACGTGACGCTGGTATCGGCCGGCCCGCCGCCGGGCGGGTTGTATTTGAATCCGCCATCGGCCGGCGGATTGTGCGACGGCGTGATGATGATGCCGTCGCCGTAGGCCGAGTGGCGTCCGCGGTTGTAGGCCAGGATGGCGTGGGAAATGACCGGCGTGGGCGTGAATCCGTCGTCCTGCTGAATCAGGGTCTCGACGTTGTTGGCAGCCAGCACTTCCAGGGCGGTCCGCTGGGCGGGGCCGGACAGCGCATGAGTGTCTTTGCCCATGAAGAGAAGACCCGTAAAGCCCTGGAGTGTGCGGTAGTCGCAGATCGCTTGCGTGATGGCTCGTATGTGGTCCTCGTTGAAGGAGCCCTCGGTCGATCTTCCGCGGTGGCCGCTGGTCCCGAAGCTGACCTGCTGGGCCGGCAACGAAGGGTCCGGCTTGACGTCGTAAAAGGCGTGTTCCAGGGCCGTCAGATCCACGAGCATCTCGTGAGGGGCGGGTTTACCCGCGAGGGCGTGCAGAGCCATATGAACATCATAGTCAGTTGTTGCCAGGGTCGCAGGCCGGGCACCCGGCTGGGGCACGGGCGTTACCCGGACCCACCGCCTGGAAGGCATTCACTCGTGTTCAGCTGCCAGGGTGCGAACGGCCCATCCGCCGCCGGCCGGGGGAGGCGCGACATGAAAGTGGAGTGCTCCGTGCCAATCAGAGCCGCGACCGTGAGGGAGTCCCCCATGGCCCTGCGGGCCGCCAAATCCGATGAAAACGCGCACGTATCAGAGCCGCGACCGTGAGCGAGCGCAAGCGCGTCTTCAACGGAGCGTTGGAATTGGGTACTCATACGCTAGGCTTTCCTCGATTGGCCGGGCATTTCGTGACTCCTCCACTTTCATGTCGCGCATCCCGGCCGGGCCGCCCGCTTGCCTTGGGCGTCGAATTGAAGGATGATGATTCAGACTGGACAATCTGAAATATGATGCGAACACTCTTTATCATCGTTGCAACCGCGCTCAGCGCCGCCTCTGTTGACATCCCGGCGGCGAAGCTGAGGGTCTTTAAGCCGTTGCTGGCGTCCATCGAGCCAGCTGCGAATCCCTCTTCGCTGGCCAGGATCGATCTGGGCCGGATGCTCTACTTCGAGAACAGACTGTCAAAGAGCCAGAAGTTCTCGTGCAACTCGTGCCACATGCTGGATAAATTCGGAGTGGACAACGAGATCACTTCCGAAGGTCATAAGGGGCAGCGGGGCGACCGCAACTCACCCACCGTTTACAACGCTGGCGGCCATGTGGCCCAGTTCTGGGACGGGCGTGCCAAGGATGTAGAGGCACAGGCGAAGGGGCCGATCCTGAATCCGGTGGAGATGGCGATGCCGGACGAAAAAAGCGTGCTCGTCGTGCTGAAGTCGATGCCTGAGTATCCGCTGTTGTTCGCGAAGGCGTTTCCGGGCGAGAAGGATCCCGTCACCTTCGACAATCTGGCGAAGGCCATTGGGGCGTTCGAACGCGGGCTGATCACTCCCGCCCGTTGGGATAAGTTCCTGGCCGGCGACCAGAAGGCGCTCAGCGATGCGGAGAAGGCTGGGTTCCTTAAGTTCACGGACGCGGGTTGTGCGGCTTGCCACGGTGGCGTGCTTCTGGGCGGCTCCATGTACCAGAAACTCGGTGTCGTGAAGCCGTTTCCCGACACCAAGGACGTGGGGCGCGCCCAGGTCACCAAGAGCGACGCAGAGAAGTTCTTCTTTAAGGTGCCGTCACTCCGCAACGTAGACAAAACCGGCCCCTATCTGCACAACGGACAGACGAAGACGCTGGCCGGCGCCATCAGTGCCATGGGCGAGTATCAGCTTGGCGTAAAGCTCACCGCCGCCGAGGTCGTCTCCATCGGCACGTGGCTGAAGTCGCTGACTGGCGAACTGCCGGCCAACTATATCGCTAAGCCGAAGCTGCCCGCTTCCACTGCCAGGACACCCAAGCCAAGTCTGACCGATTGACGGTTGCCATGCGCCTCGTTCTCGCGGTTGTCGTGTTGGCAGGCGTCACTTCGGCCCAGGCCCCGTCGCCCCGCGAACGGGCCGTATCCGCCGCTTCCGGATTGGCAGAAATCCTGAAACAGTTGCTGGCGGAGGAGTTGAAGAAAGGCGGTTTCGAGGGCGCCGTGGCGGCTTGTTCGGAGAGCGCCCAGGCGGTCACCGAGGAGTACGCGCGGGAGATAGGCCTTGAGATGCGCCGGGTGAGCCTGCAGTACCGCAATCGCAAAGACCAACCCGACGAGTGGGAGTCGGCGCGGCTGCGCGCATGGGCCTCAGCCACCACTCCGCCCAAAGAGGTCTTCGAGACCGTCACTGAGAACGGCAAGCCGTTTCTCCGGTACTTGAAGCCGATCGTCATCCAACCCATGTGCCTGAGTTGCCACGGAGCGCCGCAGCAGATTCCGCCCGCAGTCCAGGCGGTCTTGAACGAGCGCTACCCGCGCGACAAGGCGACAGGCTACAAGACGGGCGATTTGCGGGGCGCTTTCAGCGTCTCACTCCCAATCGTTGAATCAGGACGCTAGCGTCCTGATGTCCTCTATTGGTATGATCGAAGAGCGTCTCACGCCACGGAATTCCATAGGGTTGCCCTTCGTGTGGGAAGTGTTGGTTCTCGTCCAGGAGGGAAAGTCCGTTGAAAGTTCACCTCATTAATCCGAGCGATTTGGCATTTGGCACCGGGGTGATCACACCCCGCTGGCTCTACGTATTGGCCGCCGCCACACCGCGCGAGTATGGCGATCCGCAAATCGTTGACGAGACCCTGATCCATTTGGACCCCAATACGATCCAGCCCGGTGACGTGGTCGGGATCGGGATTCACACCGCGAATGTCTCCCGCGGTTTGACCCTCGGCAAAATCGCTCGTGAGCGTGGCGCCTACGTGATCTTCGGCGGAATTCACGCCACGCT
>JBBQLF010000607.1:0-3170 GCA_038327695.1 Bryobacterales bacterium | reverse complement strand
AGTTTCTGCTGCACGCCGGACAGGAAGCCCGCATCCTCCTGGGCCTGGCTCCGCGCCATCGGCGCGCGGATCTGATTCCACGGCGCGGCGATGATTTCCTTCTGCCGCTGCGCAAACTGATTCTGCTGCTCTGCCGCGCCGCCACCGCCGCCCTGCCGGCCAAACGCCACCTGGATCTGGCGGAAGATACTCTCTCCGCGCAGCAGGTGCTGCAGCGCCCGCTGCTCCGGCGCCAGGGCATCGCGCCACCGCAGACCCTTGAGCTGGCCGGTCGCCTCCGTCATCGCCGCCGACGCCTGATCCATCTCCTTGGAAAACTGCTGGAACTCCTCATTGGTGGCCGCCAGTTGCCGGCTGCGCATCCGCTGCGCCAGAGACTTGGCCTGCTCGCTCAGTTTCTGCTGCACGCCGGACAGGAAGCCCGCATCCTCCTGGGCCTGGCTCCGCGCCTTCGGCGCGCGGATCTGATTCCACGTCGCGGCGATGATTTCCTTCTGCCGCTGCGCAATCTGATTCTGCTGCTCTGCCTCGCCGCCTCCGCCGCCCTCGCCGCCCGCTGCCTGAGATTGCGTGAACTCCTTCTCAAACGGTTGCGCTTCCAGGAAGAACATGTCGGTCTGCGTCGTCGCCCGCGCGTCGCGCGCCAGCGCATAGATGCCCACCACGTCTCCAGGCGACAGCTTGAAGTCCTCCAGCGCGATCATCGTCCGCCCGTCGGCGCTCTTCACACCCTTGCCGCTCAGCAACCCCACACTCTGCTCGGGCCCGCCGTTGACCGAGTATTTCAGCTCCACGTTCTGCAACCCGAAATCATCCTCGGCGTGCACCTCCACCGTCACCTCTTCAATCGGGCTGACCTTGGCGTCCCGCCCGGGCCGCGAAACGCGAATCACCGGCGCTTTCTCCGGCTTCGCCTCGATGAAGTAGTCCTCGCTCAGCCGCACGGGCGATCCCTCGTCCATCGCCGCCACGTAGTAGATGCCGTCCTTTTTCACACTCACCCGCGCCTTGTACCACGTGCCCTGCTCCGGCGTCAGTTCGGCGCGCGAACCGTCATCCAGCATCAGCGCCCCGCCCTGCAGCGGGCCCGTCATCTGCACGTACACGTCGGCTTCGGTACCCGTCACGGCCCGTATATCGCCCCCTGGATCTTCGGTGGCATCCCGCAAACCCAGCCACGTGGGGAAATGATACGTCACGCGCAGTTTCTTCACGCCAGCCAGATCCACCACTGTCAGCCGGTGCACCGGCGACCGCAGCCGCCCGGCCTCCACCATGTACTCCAGATTATCGGCGACGCCCGCGAACAGGAACGAATACCCCCCGCCACCGGGGCGCGGCTCCATCTTGAGAGACTCCCATTGCGCCGAGCCCGCCGCCCGCGCTTTCAACCGGACCTCCGGCGTTTCGAAGCCAGTGAGCAATGCCTCGATCACCTGATCCCCGCCGCGCCGGATCCTGGCATCGCCAGGCTTGACGGCGATCTGATAAATCGGACCTTCGCCAGCCGGCGGAGTGCCGGCCCACAGCAAATGCGCCCCGTAGCCCAATGATCCGGGTCCGCTGAACGTCAACCACAGCAGCACCGCGATGCCCGCAGCGGAACCAAGCGCCAGCCCCCCGATCAACTTCGAACTGACCAGCGAAGACGGCGGCGCGTGCTCAGCTTTGCGCAGAGCCTCTTCCGCCACCAGCTCGCTGAACGGGTTGTCTTCCGATGCCGCCGCCAGCGTCAGGGCACGCTGTTCCAGCCCATCCACGTCGCGTTCCAGCCGCAGCGCTGTCGCCTTCCGGTTGATGCGCAGAACCGGGATTGCCAGCGCGAAGGCCAGACTCAACCCGAGCACCAGAAACAGCGCGCCCCGCGTCCAGAACAGGCTCGTCTCCGAGAACGCAAAACGGTCCGCCGTCAGCGCCAGCAGAATCGTCGCCGCCAGGGCGGTGAACGCCAGCACCGCCGCGCCCACGGCGATCGTCCGCCAGCGCAGGCGCTGTTCCACTGCTTCCAGATACGCCCGAAATCGCTGCAGCGCTGTCATACTGCCTCCCGGCTGAGATGTTTACTGCTCACAACTGCTTCCAAAACGCCCGCCACCGCCGCGGCACCAAGAACCCACGCCGCCAGCGGCCAGCGATTCTCGCTCTGCGGCGCGCCCGTCCCTCCGGCCGCCGCGCCGGCCGCGGGCGACTGCCACAGTTGCGCTGATTCGGCCGGCATGGGCTCCAGATCGGACTCCCGCCGATCGATGTTGGCGGCCAACATCTGCGACTTCCCTGCCCCGCGCCGCACCTCCCAGAACCCCGCGCGGGCGAGGATCAGCGGCGCGCCCTTGGCCGATTCGGCAAACGTAAGCGCCCGGTTGCCATCCGGATCCATCGCCTCAAACGCCCGGGATCCGGCGCTGGCCTTGAAATCCACCGCCGTATCCACCGTCACGTTCAGCGATGCCTCCTCCCAGCCACTCAGCCTGTGGGCCAGTTGTTCGATGAACGGCACGAAGGCGGGCTGCACCGGGAAGTCGTTGGCCACGTTGTCCAACGCCGAGGCGAACACAACCACTGTGCCCTCTCCGATCTTCTGCTCCAGTAGAATCGGCGACTGATCCGTCAGGCGCCCCAACACCCGGGACCCCTTCGGCTCTACCTCCACGCTCTGGTAGAAGCGCACGGACTCCCAGTGGGCGGCGCGTCCGATCGGCGCATAGGAATCGTCGGCTGAGCCGAGCGTCTGGTACCGCTCGCCCGCCCGGGCATTGTAGCGCGAACTCTTGATCGCTTCGCCCGTGATTGGCACCTTGCCGGCCGCCACGCTGAGCGGGCCCAGGATCACCATTGCCGCGCCGCCCCGCTCCACGTAGCGCCGCAACGCCGCGTCATCGGCGGGACCCACGTCGGACACAACGGCAAAGGCGGCCCGCTCGTAGCTGACCCCCTGCGCCACCGGCGTGGCCTCTACACTGTAAGCCCCGCCCGTGGCCGCCTCCAGCGCATTGCGGAAGTACAGGGCGGAACTCGCCGCCCGCTCGCCGTACTGAAACACCACTCTCTGCGGGTCCGTCCGCTCCACCGCGAACAGGTACCGGTCGTCGCTCGGGAGTTGGTCTCCCCCCTGCACGGCCACCGCGCACTTGGCAAAGCCGTACGGCAGGTCCATGCCGTTGAACTCCACC
>JBBQLF010000606.1:0-3171 GCA_038327695.1 Bryobacterales bacterium | reverse complement strand
GCAGGGCTTCGCGAGTTTTCTGTTGGGCGGGGCGGAGTCGGCGGACTACAGCGTGGTGCCGTCGCCGTCGTACTTCCGCAACTGGAACCTGGTGACGGCGGTGCAGGATTCCTGGGAGGTGCGGCAGGGCTTCACGCTGAGCTTTGGGTTGAACATGCTGACGTCCGCTGGGCGAACGGAGCGTTATGACCAGCAGTCCATCGTGGATCTGAACGTGCCGAATCCCGCCAACGGGAAGCCTGGCGCGCTGGTGTTTCTGGGCAAGGACGGGCGCGGCCGGGCGCTGCAGCCGACTCGGGTGAAGCCGCAGCCGAACATCTCGATGGCGTGGAACCCGGGCGGCAATCGCAAGGCCGTGGTGCGGCTGGCTTATGCAATGAGCTGGCTGGCGTATCCGATTTACAACGGGCAGTGGGCGACTCGTGGCTACAACGGGCATCCGTACTACTATTCGCCGAACGATCAGCTGGCCGCGGCCGTTACGCTGGGTGCTGGTGTGCCGCCGCCGCCCAGCACTGTGCCCGATCTGACACCGGTGGCGGCCAACGACACCAACGCGAATCTGGTGGATCAGAAAGGGCGCCTGCCGCGCTATCAGAGCGCGGTGGCCAGTTATGAGCGGGAATTACCGGGCGCGTTGGTGGTGACCGGGACCGCGGCCGTCTCGTGGGGCCGGGATCTGTTTGCCGGCAACAGCGCCGTGAACCCCTACGCTCTGCCGCCCGCCACGATGGTGCTGCGCGACCGGCTGAACAACCTGGAGTTTAACCGCTCGTTGCGGCCGTTCCCGCAGTTTATCGGCACCGACGTGTTCAGCCAGTATCCGGATGGGCGTTACCGGCGTGAGGCCGTGACGGTCCGCGCTGAGAAGCGCACTTCGCAGGGGCTGAGCCTGAATCTGAACTACTCCTACGCGCGGCAGTATGACGACTACTCCGGCCCCTACGGCAAACAGGATTTCTTCAACCGGCACAACGAGTGGGCGCTGACGGCGTACAGCAGCCCTCATCAGCTCTCGTTCAACTACATGTACGAACTGCCGTTCGGGGCCGCCAAGCCGTATCTGGCCTATCAGGATTGGCGGCGGTTTCTGACCAATGGCTGGTCCATCAGCGGCATTTCGAGCGTCTCCAGCGGTGAGCCGCTGGCGTTGCGGGCGCAGTTCAACAACACCGGCGGGGTGCTCAATACGGTGCGCGTGAATGTGGCGCCGGACGTGGAGCAGCGGGCGGCGTCCCAAGGGCCCGCCGGTTGGTTCAACGCGGCGGCATTCACGCATCCGGCCGATTTCAGCATGGGCAGCGGGCCCAGGACGCATCCGTTTCTGCGGAATCCGATTTCGCAGAATCATGACCTGTCGGTGGCCAAGCGCTTTGCCATCGATACGGAGCGCAGCATGGAATTTACGGCGTCGGGCTTCAACTTCATCCACCACGCGAACTGGAACGATCCCGATGTGGTGATCGGGACCGAAAGCGCGCCGAACGTGAATGCGGGCAAGATTGTGGGCTCGCGCGGCGGACGGGTGATCCAGTTGGGATTGAGGTTCAGCTTCTGATGCTGGCCCGGCGCGAGTTTGTGGCAATCGTGGCGGGCGCGGCTGCTCCGGGGAGTGCGGGCTTCCGGCGGGTGACGGCGTGGACGGCGGGGACCGAATTGGGGGCGTTGCAGGCGCGGGTGGAGGGGCAGGCCGCCAAGGTACTGCGGCGGAAAGGCCCTGAGGACGATCTGCTGCTGCTGGTGGTGCTGGACGTGACGGGCGATCTGACACTGGTGGATCCGGCACGGCAGGCGGCGGTGGAGGAGATCGAGAAGCTGCCCGGCGGCGTGTGGGTGGGCCTGCTGCGCTCACAGGATGGGCTGAAAGTGATGGCCGATCCGACGCCGGACCGGGCGGCGGTGACCAGCGCCATTCTGGCGGCCCCGATTTCCGGCCGGGCGGGGCTGCTGGAAACCATTGAACCGGCCGCCGGGCTGGCGACCCGGCTGCTACGGAAGACCGGCGTGCGTACGGCGGTGCTCTACATCACGGATTCCAATATCAGCAACTACCGCGAGGACTACACCAATCCGGTGATCAACATGAGCGATGCGCGGGATCTGAGCCGGCGGTTTCCGGAGGCGCTGATCAACGAGAAGAGCGCCAAGATCTCCGCCGTGCTGGGCGAGACCGACGCACCGGTGTTCGTGGTGCATCTGGTGTTCCTGCGCGACCGCTTGAACGAGGCCTACCAGACGGGGCTCCAACAGATGGCGGAAGCCACCGGTGGGCAAGCCGAGTTTTGCCGCGCGCAGGGCGACATTGCGGCGACGATCGGCGTGGTGTTTGGCAAGATCCTGTCGGCCTGGGCTGTGGACGTGGAGATTCCGGCAGGGACGCCGAAGAACTTCACGGTCCATCTGAGTGGCAGCGGTGAGTTGCAGTATCGCACCCGGTTCGTGATGAGGAGTGGAAAGGAGTAAGATGCCTCGCATGAAGAGTCCGCTTACGGTTCTGCTGGCAGTATTGCTGGCGGCGGCAGCGTCGACCGCCATTTGGCTCTGGACCAACCAGAAGCGGGCGAGTTCCGAGGCCTTTGAGCGGGCCGCGGCGGCGGGGCAGGCGCAGGCGGCAGCGTCGGAGCGCGCCGGCTTGCTGGAGCGCGAGAACACGGCGCTGCGGCAGCAACTGGCCGAGCGCGGGATCGAACCCGTGGTGGCCAGAGCGACGCCGCCGCGGCCAGCCGCCGGCGACGGCAGGCGTCTGGAGGCCGTACGCGAGTTGGCGCAGGGGCAGGCCCGGCTGGCGGCGGCCACGTCTTCCATCAACGAGTGGCAGAACAAGGCGCATGAATTGGAGGCCGCCTTGGAGAAGGCCGCGGCGGAGGGCAAGCGGCTAACCGCCGAAGATGCCAGTTTGCGCGAGGATTTGGATGGCGCCCGGCGGTTGGCGGCGGCCACCGAGAGTGAGCTGAAGACGAAGACCGCGCGGTTGGCCCAGTTGGAAGCCGACAACCGCAGAGCGCGGGACGATGTCGCCGCAGCCTCGCAGAAGTCGACCCAGGCGTCGGCGCTGGCCAATGAACTGTTCGACATCAACCGGCGGCGGGAGAACGTGCTGACCAGCCTGCAACGGCGGTACCGCGAGATGACGGACGTGCTGCGTGCGCTGGCTGTGCGGCTGGATACGCA
>JBBQLF010000605.1:0-3216 GCA_038327695.1 Bryobacterales bacterium | reverse complement strand
CGAGAACTTCGCTGAGCCCATCGCCGACAGAAAACACTTGATTCGGAACGAGATCCCCGCACCCAGCCCCTCGTGTTTGGTGATGTAGGCGCCAGCGCCGGTGATCCGGTCCGCGACGTAATCCGTTTTGTCGGCATCGAGCGGAGTAAAGGGATGCATCGTTGCCCGGGCGGCGTCCACCAGCAGCAGTTTCTTGCCGGCGTTGCGGATCTGCCAGCAGACCTCCAACAGGCTCCAGTGCTCGGAAAAGCGCTTCTCGTCCAGGTAGTTCATGCCGGCAATGAAGGAGCGCCGCACGGCCAGCGCCCAATCCTCCACGGCTTCGACGGCCTCGCCGTTACCGGCCCGGGGCAGGGCGGTTCCCTTTAGGCCGAATGCGGCCAGTTCCTGGGCCGACGGCAGCCGGAAGGCCTGTGGCACCAGGTTGCCGTCCACGTCCTCCAGCGCCAGGGCGGCGGCTGTGGCGTCCTGCCTCGTTTCCAGAGCGGAAACCAGCAGGCTGAGGGCGGCCGGCCTTACCTCCACGTGCGGATCGAGGAACAGAACGATATCGGCCTGTGCCGTCCGCATCCCGATGTTGCGCGCCCGGGTCTTGCCGAAGTTGCGCGGCAGCCGCAGAACGGTCAGGGCGGAGAACTCGGTGTCGAACCGCGGGCAGCCATCGTGGCTGCCTGCGTCCACCACCAGAATTTCGAACTGCGCGCGCTGTTTGGAGGCCTCCAGTGCGGCGACGCAGCGCCGCAACGCCTGCTCGCAGTTGTAGCTCACTACCACGACGGAGAGGCGAGGCTTCTGGGGGATTTCGGGCTGGGGGACTTCTTGGGGCACCAGAGGCGATAATATCGCATCGCCGCCCAACCCGCTATCATGAGAGGAGTCATGCCCGGCCCTGAGGCGCCTATTTCCGCCGCCGCCAAGCTCCACGAACTGGAAGCCGCGCTGAACGCCGTCATCCGGGGTAAGCACGACGTCATTCGCCTGTCTGTGGTGTGTCTGCTGTCGCGCGGCCATCTGCTGATTGAGGACGTTCCGGGGGTCGGCAAGTCCACGCTCGCCCACGCCCTGGCCCGTTCTGTGGAGTGCGGTTTCCAGAGGCTGCAGTGCACCGCCGACATGCTGCCCGGCGATATCCTGGGCGTCACGGTCTACAACGCCCGCAGCGGCGAATTTGAGTTCAAGACGGGCCCGATCTTCACCAATTTCCTGCTTGCCGATGAGATTAACCGGGCCACGCCCAAGACCCAGTCGGCGCTGCTGGAGGCCATGAACGAGCGCCAGATTTCCATCGACGGCCACACCTACCCGATGGCAGAGCCGTTTCTGGTGATCGCCACGCAGAACCCGGTGGAGCACCACGGCACCTATCCTCTGCCCGAATCCCAGCTGGACCGCTTCCTGATGCGGCTCCGCATCGGCTACCCGGACCGGCTGAGCGAGCGCGACATCGTCCGCAACGGCCATGCCGGCACGCCGGCGATGCGCCCGGTTCTGTCCCCGGCCGAACTGCTGGCGCTGCAGGACGAAACGGAGCGGGTCAGCGTGGATGAGTCCCTGGTCGGCTACATGCTGGCCATCGTGGACGCCACGCGCAGCAGCGAGACTCTGGCGCTGGGCGTCAGCCCGCGCGGCGCCCAGGCGCTGTACCGGGCCGTCCAGGCGCTGGCTCTGCTGGAGGGCCGCGGCTACGCCATCCCGGACGACGTCAAGCGGCTGGCCGTGCCTGTTTTTGCCCATCGCGTCATGCTCAACCAGCGTGCCTCGCTCGCCACCCGTTCCACGGAAAGCGCCGAGCGCCTGCTCACTGAAATCCTGAACCGAATCGAAGTTCCTCTGTAAGCACTTATGAAAACTGCCATCCTCGGTCTCCCCATGACGGGCAAGACCAGCCTGTTCACTATCCTGACCGGCGTGCACGAAGCGGCGCGAGTGGGCGCCATGGAAGTCCGTATCGGCATGACCAAGGTGCCGGATCCGCGCCTGGACGCACTGGCCAAGATTTTCGAACCACCCAAGGTCACCCACGCCACCATCGAGTTTCTCGACTTTCCGGCCATCTCCAAAGAAGCCCTGCGCGATCCCAGCTACCTGGCCAGCCTGCGGGTGGTGGACGCCATTGCCCATGTGGTGCGTGTCTTTGAAGACGATACCGTGCCGCACGACAAGGGCGACGTCAATCCGATGCGCGACATCGAAGACGTGGATACGGAGTTGGTCTTCAGCGATCTGGTGGTTGTCGAGAAGCGCCTGGAGCGCCTCAACAAGGAGCGCAAGAAGATCCGCGATCACGCGCTGGACCGCGAGTTCGAACTTCTGCAGATCGCCCAGACGAAGTTGGAAGAAGGCGAGCCGTTGCGTTCCTGGGTACTGGCCGGGGAGGACGAGAAGATCCTGCGCGGCTTCCAGTTCCTTTCGCAGAAGCCGATCCTGTTTGTGATGAACCTGGGCGAGAGCGATGCCGCCCGGCTGCACGAGGTGGAAGCCTCCTTCCGCGAGAAGATCCTCAGCGGCAGGCCGAGCGCCGGAGTCACCGCCGTCTGCGGCAGAATCGAAGCCGAACTGGCCGAACTCCCGGCCGAAGAGGCGGCCGAATACATGGCCAGCTACGGCCTGCCCGAAGCCAGCCTGGACCGTCTGATCAATTCCATGTACACGCTGCTGGGCCTGATGAGCTTCCTCACGGCCGGCGAGACCGAAGTCCGCGCCTGGACCATCCCGATCGGCTCCACGGCGGTGAAGGCCGCCGGCGCCATTCACTCCGACTTTGAGAAGAAGTTCATCCGCGCCGAGGTGGTGAACTGGCAGACGCTGGTGGACCAGAACGGCTACCACGGACTCCGCGAAAAGGGGCAGCTCCGCCTGGAAGGCAAGGAGTACATCGTCAAGGACGGAGACGTGCTGGTGATCCGGCACGGCTGAGCCGCAGGCCAGGCCCTCGGCACGGCTGAGCCGCAGGCCAGGCCCTCGGCACGGCTGAGCCGCAGGCCAGGCCATCGGCACGGCTGAGCCGCAGGCTCAGGCCATCGGCACGGCTGAGCCGCAGGCCAGGCCATCGGCACGGCTGAGCCGCGGGCTCAGGCCCTCGGCACGGCTGAGCCGCGGGCTCAGGCCCTCGGCACGGCTGAGCCGCGGGCGCAGCCCAGGGGGCCGGCTGTGCCCCGGGCCCAGGCCCGCGGCAGGGCAGAGCCGGAGGCGCGGGCGCGGGGGACGGGGGTGCGG
>JBBQLF010000604.1:0-3218 GCA_038327695.1 Bryobacterales bacterium | reverse complement strand
CTGGCTGGAGCGGGAACTGCAACTCCTGCCGGCCGTCACCGTGGTAGTGGCGTTGGGCCGCCTCGCCTTCGACAACTACCTGGCTCTGCGCGGCCTGGCCCGCGCCAGGTTCCCATTCGGGCACAATCTGGCGCACGATGCCGGTGTGACATTGATCAGCAGCTACCACCCCAGCCGCCAGAACACCTCCACCGGCAAGCTGACGGAACCGATGCTGCGCGCCGTCTTTGAACGCGCCCGGCAGGCCCTTCAGCGCCCCGTCCCAGCCGGCTCCTGACGCCGGCATGGAACGCGCAGCCCGCAAGAAGCCTACAATGGGGGTATGGCCCGAGGTTGGGAGAGCAAGTCGATTGAGTCGCAGATCGATGACGCCTCCCGCAATCCACCACCCGCCCCAGCCACCCCACTCACTGAGGGGGAACGGCAACAGCAACTCCAACTCAACAACCTGATGCTCAGCCGGACTCGAATCCAGGCCGAAATTCAGACCGCCTGCAACGCCCGCTTCCGCGAACAACTCGCCCGCGAGCTTGCCTTTCTCGAAGAGAAGATAGCCGCACTCACGCACTGACCTGTCCCATGTCGTCCTTTATTGAACTCAGCCACCCCATCGTGGAAGGCATGAAGACCTTCCCTGGCCTGCCGGGCCCTAAATCGATTCTGCTGTTTGACCATGCCGGCTCCAGCCGCGTCTATAAGGACCAGGCGTCATTCCTGATCGCCTCCCTGCATCTGTGCGGCAACACCGGCACCTACGTCGATTCGCCGTACCACCGCTTCCCCGACGCCCCGGATCTCTCTCAGTTGCCACTGGACCATCTCGCGGATCTGCCGTTTGTCTACGTCGACGCCCGCTCTAACTTCGGCCGCGGGATCGGCCCGCACGCGTTCCAGGGATTGGACGTGGGCGGCCAGGCGGTCCTGGTCCACACCGGCTGGGATACCCGCTGGGGCACGGATTCCTATTTTGACCCTAACCCGTTTCTGAACGAAGACGCCTGTCTCTACCTGGCCCAACAGGGCGCCGTGTTTGCCGGGATAGACTCCGTCAACATCGACGACATGGGCGACCTCCGCCGCCCCGCCCACACCGTTCTGCTGGGACACGGCATTACCATCTGTGAGCACATGACCAACCTGGGCGCCCTCGCCACCACCGGCGGCCGCCTTCACGCCGTGCCCATCGCCTGGAAGGGCGGCGCGACGTTTCCCGTCCGCGCCTACGTGGTAAAGCCCCCGGCATGAGACCCGGTAGAATGCTGGAGTGCGCACCCGCCTCGAACGCTACTTTCTCTTCGCTGAGCTAGGCGCCAACTGGCGCACGGAAATCCTCGCCGGCCTCACCACGTTCGTGACGATGGCTTACATCGTCTTTGTCAATCCCTCCATCCTCCACGATGCCGGCATGCCCTTTGCCGCCGTCACCGCCGCCACCTGCGCCGCCTCGGCCATCGGCTGTTTTCTCATGGGTGCGCTCGCCCGCTACCCCATTGCGCTCGCTCCCGGCATGGGGCTGAACGCCTATTTCGCCTACTCCGTCTGCATCGGGCTGAAGGTCCCGTGGCAGACTGCTCTCGGCGCGGTCTTCCTCTCCGGTGTGATCTTTCTGATCCTGACCGCAGTGGGCATCCGCCAGCTCATCCTGGAAGCCATCCCTCGGGAACTGTACTCCGCGGTCGCTGTCGGCATCGGCCTGTTCATCGCCTTGATCGGATTCCGCAACGCCGGCATCATCAAGGCGGATCCTGCCACTCTGCTCACCCTCGGCAATCTTCGCGCGCCGCATACGCTGCTGGCTCTCTTTGGGCTCATCCTGATCGCCACGTTGATGGTCTGGAACGTGCGTGCGGCGATGCTGCTCGGAATCCTGGGCACCACTCTGGCCGGCGCGCTCACCGGTTTGGTCCACTGGAACCCCCAGCCCTACTCGCCCGCGGACCTCTCGGCCACGTTTTTCCAGCTCGATGTTCGGGCGGCACTGAGTCTCGGCCTCGTTGAAATCGTCTTCGTCTTTCTGTTCGTGGATCTGTTCGACAACATCGGCACACTCGTCGCCGTCGGCACCCGAGCGGGCCTGTTTGATCGCGACGGCCACATTCCGCGCGTCAACCGGATTCTCACCGCAGATGCCCTGGCCACCACCACCGGCGCACTCTGCGGCACCTCCACAGTGGTCAGCTACATCGAATCCGCGGCCGGCGTCGTGGCCGGGGGACGCACCGGCATCACCGCCATCGTCTGCGGCCTGCTTTTCACGGCGGCCCTCTTCGTGGCTCCATTGCTCGGCGTCATTCCCTCACAGGCCACCGCTCCCGCGCTGATCATCGTCGGCGCGCTGATGCTCGCCCATGCCTCCGAAATCGAGTGGTCCAGCCCGGTCACTTCCATCCCTGCTTTCCTGACGCTCATCGCCATCCCGCTCACTTTCTCCATAGCCAACGGCCTCGCGTTCGGGTTCACCGCTCACACGCTCCTGCGCGTGCTGAGCGGCGAATGGAGAAAGGTGAACTGGCTGGTCTATCTGCTGACTGGCCTTTTCCTGGTGAGGTTCTTCTATCTGGGCAGCGCTGGCTGAGGCACCACCGCCAAAACGTAAGATGGCATCCAGGCGCCCCACGGGCCAGCCCACACACCACTTCGCAGTGCGGGTTCACGGTCAGGGCATTTTCATATCCAGAAGTCGATTTCTTCATTGTCAGACCCCAGCAGTCAGACCCCAGCAGTGTGCCCCATACCGATTCCTAACGGTCGCGGCGCTGCCTGGTGTACTCCTACGCAAGGATTCTCTCGATTGGCCAGCGTTTGGTTGAAACTGTCACTTCCATGTCGCGCACCCCCCAACAAGCCTGCTGTCTTTTTGGATCGGCCCTGTATCTGTGGTACCCTTCTTCTATCTCTTCCGTACCCCAGTGCGGAAGTGCCATTTCCAGGGGAGATACGCGATGAAACACTTGCAGACGGGGGCCATCGGCCTCTTGTTGTTCGCCACATTGGGTTTTGCTCAAAACACCGGCCGTATCTCCGGGACCGTTCAGGACGCCTCCGGCGCCGCCGTCCCTGGTGCAGTCATCAACCTGTATATGCCTGGTGGCGCCTCGCCCATCCTTACGACCACCACAACCAACGATGGCAACTACTTTCTGGCTGGTGTTCAGCCCGTCAACTACGATCTCAGCATCGAGGCGAAAGGCTTTCGCAAGGAGATATTCCGCGGCATC
>JBBQLF010000603.1:0-3220 GCA_038327695.1 Bryobacterales bacterium | reverse complement strand
TCCGGCGTGGCCGCGGCGTTGGGCTACTCGCACGCGTCGGGGATTCCTTTCGCGCATGGCCTGATTCGCAATCACTATGTGGGGCGCACGTTCATTGAGCCGTCACAGGCTATCCGCGACTTCGGCGTGCGCCTCAAGCTGAACCCGGTGCGCGAGATCCTGAAGGGCCAGAGCGTGGTACTGGTGGACGACTCGCTGGTGCGCGGCACCACTTCCCAGAAGATCGTGCGCATGGTCCGCAACGCGGGCGCCCGGGAGGTGCACGTGCGCATCTCGTGCCCGCCCACAATGTCGCCGTGCTTCTATGGCGTGGACACCCCGACCAAGCGGGAGTTGATCGCCGCGAATCAATCCATCGAAGAGATCCGGCAGTTCATCGGCTGCGACACGCTGGCATACCTCTCGCTGGAGAATCTGAGCGAGTCCGTCGCCGATGACGACGAGCGCTACTGCTACGCCTGCTACACCGGACGCTATCCGACCGAACTGGTGAATATCGAAGAATTGATGACCTCCCGGTCGAAACGCTGACGGCGCACGGCTGAAGCCGCTTAACATGGTAGTAGCCTCATGCCGCGCAAAAAAGTCGATTGGAAGATCAAGAACGAGACCTACCACCTGGGCGAACGCACCTTCCTGGTCGGCGCCATCAACGTCACGCCCGATTCCGTGATGGACGGCGGCAAGTACGAAGACCCAGACCGCGCCTTCGTCCGCGCCATGGAACTCATTGACCAGGGGGCCGATTTTCTCGAATTCGGCGCCGAGAGCCTGCGGCAAGGCTCCAAACGCGTGCCCGAAGCCGAGGAACTCCGGCGTCTGATCCCGATTCTGAAGCGCCTCAAAGGCAAGATCGCCATCCCGATCATCGTGGAGACCTACAAGCCCGCCGTGGCCGAGAAGGCCATTGAACACGGCGCCACCGTCATCAAGGACTCCACAGGCCTCACTCTGGAGCCCGATCTGGCCCGCGTTGTCACGCAGCACGACGTCGGCTTCATCATGCAGCACATGCGCGGCACGCCGGAGACCTGGGCCAAGCTCCAGTCCTTCCAGGACCCCGTCGGCATGATCGCCGCCGAAATGAACGCGGCGCTCAACCGCGCCGGCCGCGCTGGAATCCTGCGGGAGCGGCTCGTCGTTGACCCCGGCCTCGGCATCGGCAAACGCAAGGAAGCCAATACGGAGATCCTCGTCGGCCTCGACGCATTCAACCAATACCACCTGCCCATTCAGGTCAGCCCGTCGGGCAAGCCGTTCAACGCCGCCGTCACCGTAGAGCCCAGCGACACCACCACCATCGCCGCCGCCACCATGGCCGTGCTACGCGGCGCGCACCTCATCCGCGTGCACGACGTGGCGCTGGTGCGCCCGGCTGTGCTGATCGCAGACCAGGCCATCCAGGAGCAGTAAACCTCAGCGCGCCTGGCCCGTCCGGCGCGTTTCCCGCACCCGGAACTCCAGCTTCCACCGGCGGCCGTCGCCCGCCACGCACCAGATCTCCAGCACACCCGTCTCGGTCACGTGCGTTTCGATCTCCACCCGGACCACCTCACCGCTGGCGCCCTCCAGCGTCACCTGCACCGGCGCAATCTCGTCCAGTTCGTCCGTGATCTCATCCAGCAACGTGCCGGCCGAATCGTGCTTCCGCGCGGCGCTGGCAAAGAAGCGGAACTCGGCGGGCTCTCCGACAACGAGCGAAAACTGGCGCCACGCCACCCGCGCGCCGGTGCCTTCTTCCATGCCGAACGGCGCCACCGTCAACGCCTTCATCGGCGCCCGCAGGCCGGGGACGGCGGGCATGGCCGTCTCGATGCCGATGTAGTAAGTCCTGGGCACGCCGCCGCGGATACGGATCCCGGCGCCCAGCCGTGCCTTGCCGTAGTAGGCCGCGCCACGGGCTACGGCGTGCATCAGGTCGTCGCCCTCCAGTGGCTCGATGCCGGGGAACCAACGGTTGAGGACCACCATCATCCGCTCGCGAAGATGGGCGGCGCGGAAGACGCCGCCATTGAAGAGAACGTGAGTGGGACGTCCGGTCTGGAGAAAGCTCGCCAGGTGCCGCGTGATGGCCGCATCCGGCTCGTACGGCAGCCCCACCTCCATCAACCCAACGCCCCGCCGCCGGGAGGGCGTCTCGCCCGCCTCCACCACCGGGAAGAACCCATCTACCAGCAGTTGCTCCACCTCGCCGCGCCTCAGCTTGCCCTGGATGGTCCCGCCGATCAGTGACGAGCCGCGTCCTAAAATCGTGAGCGGAGCCTCCGCCGTATCGGGGTTCGAAAGGAGGTTCTCTTTCGCCAGGCGGCACTGCTGCCACAGCGCATGGAACTGAAGCCGGTCGAGTTTCGGCATCTTCTGCGAAGCAGCGTGAGCCAGGGCGAGATCCATATTGTCGCCGCCCAGCAGCAGGTGCTCACCCACCGCGATACGTTCCAGCCGCAGGGCCCCCGCTTCTTCCGAGACACTGATCAGGGAAAAGTCCGTGGTGCCGCCGCCGACGTCCACTACCAGCACCTGATCGCCGGGCTGAATAATCTCACGCCAGTTGGCGTGGCGTTCCAGCCACGCATAAAACGCCGCCTGCGGCTCCTCCAGCAGGATCAGATTCCGGTAGCCCGCCTGTTCGGCCGCTTGCTGGGTCAGTTGCCTGGCCACTTCATCAAAGCTCGCAGGCACCGTCAGGATCACCTGCTGACCGGCAAACGGCTCCTCCGGATGGACGTGGTCCCAGGCAGACCGTAGATGCTCCAGGAGCCGCCGGGACGCCTCCACGGGCGACACGCGCGGCGCCCCCTCCGCCGCATCGGCCGGCAGGATCGGCGACATGCGGTCCGCTCCGGTATTCGAAAGCCAGGACTTCGCCGAGGTCACCAGCCGGCCCAGCGTCTCCACTCCACGCCGCGCCGCCAGCCGTCCTACAATTTCGTGCCCGCCCTCGCGCCACGGCAGATCCAGAGCGCCTGGGCCGAACTCGCCCTCGCGCGCCAGATAGAGCGCCGATTCCAGTAACGGTTCGGCGTGCACCTCCCCGGCGTTGATCAGTTGCGGGATCTCGAACAACTCCACCGCGCGGTCCGCCTCCGGCCCCACGTGCGCAAAGCCGCAATTCGTCGTGCCCAGATCGATGCCGAGAATCCGCAAACGCCGTTACTCCACTTCCAGTTCGGCCGGGGCCAGAATTGCCTGGTTCTGCTTGGCGCTCACCGCCGGCAACGTC
>JBBQLF010000602.1:0-3220 GCA_038327695.1 Bryobacterales bacterium | reverse complement strand
AGTACGGCCAGGTGAGCGCCATCTACCAACGCCCTGCCTCGGAACTTTCCCGGCAGGAAGTCGTAAGCCAGTTTGTCGACATCTTTTTGAACGGAATCCGGCCGGATTCCACTCCTGGAGCCCGTTAATCGCCATGTCTCGATCCATAGCATTCCTCACGTTGATTCTCTCCGCATTTCTCCTGGCTGCCTGTGGCAGCAAAGAGGCCGCCGCGCAGGCTGCCGCCAAGGCCGCCGCAGCCCGTCCGCCAGAGCCGATCTCAGTCAGGACGGCACTGTCTGAGGCCCGTACGGTGGAGCGTTCCATCATGGTCACGGGCTCGCTGCAGCCCGACGAAACCACCACGGTCACCTCCGAGGTCCCGGGCCGCATTACGTCGCTGGTAGCCGACTTCGGCCAGGCCGTCCGCAAGGGTCAGGTGGTGGCCGAGCTCGACACGCAGGAGCTCGCCCTCCAGTTGGAACGCAGCCGGGCCACTCTCGCCCAGGCTCTCGCCCGCATCGGCATGGATCCGAGCCAGGAAGCCACCCCCGGCTCCACGCCCATGATGCGCCAGGCGAAGGCGCAGATGGAGGACGCCAAATCCAAGTACGACAACGCCGGTAAGCTCGTCAAGACGGGCGACATCAGCCAGGAGCGCTTCAACGAGCTCGACAAGCTCTACCGCGCCCGCGTGGCCGCCGTAGAAGCCACTCAGGACGATTTGCGCACCCAACTCGCCGTCATTCGCCAGCTCAAGGCCGACGTGAAGCTGGCCGAAAAGCGCGTCAAGGACGCATCGGTGCTGGCGCCTTTTGACGGCATCGTGCAGGTCAAACACGTCTCGCCCGGCCAGTACATCAAGGAAAACGTGCCGATCTACACCATCGTCAAGGCCTCGCCGCTCCGCCTCCGCGCCGACGTGCCGGAGTCCGTCGTCGCCGACGTCAAGATCGGCTCCACGCTCGTCTTCACTACCGAAGCCGTCCCCAACGCGCAGTTCCAGGCTGTGGTTCGGCAGTTGAATCCGTCACTGGACAACCGCAACCGGACGCTCACTGCCGAGGCGCGGCTGCTCACCAACGACGCGCGGCTCAAGCCCGGCTCCTTCGTGCAGGTGCGCCTGGTTACCAACAAGGCCTACGCTGTGGTGGCGGTGCCCCGCGCCGCCGTCTACACCGTGGCCGGCCTGAACAAGTTCTTCACCATTGAAAACGGCAAGGCCGTGGAGCACAAGGTGCCGGAAATCCTGGGCGCCAACGGGTTCATCGAAATGCCGGAAGGCACCATCCCGGCCGGCGCGACGGTCGCCATCTCCTCCATCGCGCTGCTCACCAACGGCGCGCCCGTCCAGGTGTCGGGCCGCAGCTAGTCTCAAGGCGCGCACACCATGCAAAAACTCGCACAACTCTGCATCCGCCGCCCGGTCTTTGCCACCATGCTCATCCTGGCGCTGGTGGTCATCGGGCTGGACAGCTACCGCAAGCTCGGCGTGGACTACTTCCCCAAGGTGGAATTCCCGTTCGTCAACATCTCCACCGTGCTGGCCGGCGCCTCGCCGGAAGAGGTGGAATCGCAGGTCACCAAGCCGCTGGAAGAGGTCATCAATACCATCAGCGGCATCGATGATCTCAACTCCACATCGGCCGAAGGCATCTCCATCATCACCATCGGCTTCATGCTGGAAAAGGACCCCGAGGTCGCCGCCCAGGAAGTGCGCGACAAGATCTCCACCGTCCTCGGCACACTGCCCAAGGACGCCAAGCCCCCCGTCGTCGAGAAGGTGGCTACTGACGCGGCCCCGGTGCTCAACGTCGTAGTCTCCGCCAACCGCGATCTGCGCGAGATCACCAAGCTGGTTGACGACCGCCTGAAGAAGAACATCGAATCGCTGGCCGGAGTCGGCCAGGTCCGCTTCGTCGGCGACCGCAAGCGCCAGATCCAGGTTGTGCTCGATGGCGACAAGCTTTATTCTTACAACCTCAACATCGAGCAGGTCCGCGCCGCGCTCGCCGCCCAGAACATCGAGATTCCCGGCGGGCGCATCGATCAGGGCCACCGCGAACTCTCGCTCCGCACGCTTGGCCGCGTCGAACGCCCCATCGATTTCGAACGCGTCGTCGTCGGCAACCTGAACGGCGCCCCCATCCGCGCCGGTGACATCGCCCAGGTCGTCGATGGCTTTGAGGAGCCGCGCTCTGCCGCGCGCCTCAACGGCAAGCCCGCCGTCGTACTGGCTGTCCGCAAGCAGGCCGGCACCAACTCGCTGGACGTCATCGCCAACGTGAAAAACCGTCTCACGGAACTCAAGCCCTCGCTCCCGCCCGACTTCGAAATTACCTACGCCCGGGACCAGTCCGGCTTCATTGAGGCCGCCTTCCACGCCGTGCAGGAGCACCTCATTCTGGGAGGCGTCTTCGCCGGCATCATCGTCCTGCTGTTCATCCGCAACTGGCGCTCTACCGTCATCGCCGCCATCGCCATCCCGACCTCCATCATCTCCACCTTCACGCTCCTCAATCTGATGGGCTTCACGCTGAATCAGATCACCATGTTGGGACTCACCCTTGTGGTGGGCATCGTGATCGACGACGCCATCGTCGTGCTCGAAAACATCTTCCGCCACATGGAAGAGAAGCACATGACTGCGATGGAAGCGGCCGCCGAAGGCACGCGCGAGATCGGCCTGGCCGTCCTCGCCACCACGCTCTCCCTCATCATCATCTTCATCCCCATCGCCATCATGCCCGGCATTGTCGGCCGCTTCATGTCGAGCTTCGGCTACACTGCCGCCTTCGCCATCGGCGTCTCGCTGCTGGTCAGCTTCACGCTTACGCCAATGCTCTGCTCGCGCTTCCTCAAGCTGGGCGATAAGGAGGACAGCACCAAATCCGGCCTCTTCCACAAGTTCACGTCCGTCCCCTATCGCAAGGCCCTGGAATGGTCGATGCGCCACCGCTGGGTTCTCGTCGCCGTCTCCATCCTGGTCGTCATGACCAGCATTCCCATGATCAAGAACATGGGCGTGGACTTCCTCCCCGTTGAGGATCAGAGCGAGTTTGAAGTCACCGTCCGCATGCCCGTCGGCAGTTCGCTGGAAGGCACCACCGAAGTCATGGCTCTGGTGGAAGCCGATCTCCGGACATTGCCCGGCCTCCGCGACATGCTCACCACCATTGGCGCCGATCAGCGCCGCCAGGTGGACCGGGCCTCCATCATCGTCGAACTCGTCGACGTGAGC
>JBBQLF010000601.1:0-3221 GCA_038327695.1 Bryobacterales bacterium | reverse complement strand
GGACCAAAGAGCACGGCGATTTCCCTGCACCTTCAGCCAAAGTCACTTCCCTTCGTTGCGCTACTCACCCCTTTTATCGTGCCGCAGCTCGCGACCCTGGATTCAGAACTCCTGAGCACGATGGCAACGGTTGCCAAATGGACACATCGCAAAGTCACGATCGACGGGTCAGGAGTAATCGCAAACGCCGTTTTCCTCCGCTTCGAAAGGGAATTCCCAAGCGTCGCTACCTATGGTGAGATCGCGGAGCAGCTTAGAAGAGACGAAGAAGATCTGTTTAAGATCCTGGGAGTGGAAGAGGACCGAACGTGAACGCATATCAGCAAAGTCAGAGTTCTGGTATTCAGTGGCCAGTCCGCACTCCTGGATTGCTCTATCAACCATTCCAGTCAGTGCCGCGATGGCCCGAGCCCCAACAACGCGCCTCGCTTTTCGAGGATCTTGAGATGCAAATGGCAGAATTCTCCGCCCAGCCTGACGCCCTTCTATGCGAAGCACGTAGACACTACGTCCTGCCTGCGGATTCCTCCGTCAAAACGTTTTTGATCGAGCACCGGACGATTCTCCCAATACTGTTGGAAGCGGTACCTCAGCTGAAGGCATGCTTCGGCGCCCAAGCAGTATTTACTTTGAGAGCGCCCATTGACGATTCTGGCTCGCAGACCCTTTATTCCGTCGCCATCTGGCCCGGCAACGTGCGGGAGGTTAGAGAAGCCTTGGACAGATTTGACGGCACATGGTGGATTCAGCATTCCCGAGAAGCCTCAGGCTATCTGACCTTCACCTACGAGTTGGTGTGACCCGGCCGATGCCATTTGACTGGTCGGAATATCTCACGCTGGCTGAGGAGTTGGGAAAACGTGCGGATGAAGGTCGCTGCGGAGCGCCCTCAGCCGTGCCTACTACTACGTTTACCACTTGGCGCTAAGAAGGGCGCAAGATAACAGTTTCAAAGCGATGCCAGGCGAAGGGACGCATACACAACTATGGCGAGTTTTTAGTGCAAACCCGGAACCAGATTGCAGGAAGTTGGCAGAGATCGCTGTTCGGCTCAAAGAGAAGAGGGAGCGGGCTGATTACAACCCGTTGTACTCTCGCGTACACGAAGAAGTCCCTGATGTGCTTGCAGATGCGCGGGATTTCGCAACTCGGCTAGCCAGGCTTCCTGCACGCCATCCCAATCCGAAAAGCCAGCGCCAATGATTTGCTGAGCGTGCTCCGGTGGCCCGAGACGCCTCGATTCCTGTAGATAACCACGCGCCAGCGGTCAAGGGCCGGCGATCTGAGGGGGTGCGCGACATGAAAGTGGAGGAGTCACGAGATGCCCCGCCAATCGAGGAAATCCTAGAGTATGAGTACCCCAAGGTCCAACGCTCCCTTACATTCGCGGCTCTGATTGGGTACGGGCCGCTCCACTTTCATGTCGCGCACCCGATCTGAGGCACACCAGTGTACGGGAATTTTTCTGCTACCGGTGGTGCGCGTCACGTCGCCTGGCCGTATCACGCCTGACCCGTAGATGTGAGCCACACGGGTCCCGTTGTGGGAAATGCAGCGGCTCAGGCGAGATCAGACCCGAACCACGCCCTTGTGGCCGCCGGTGGGCGTTCCAGATGGGCGTGCCGCCGCCTGGCCGGATCTGTGTCCGTCGTGAGCTTAGCCGGCGACCCGGGCGGGGTTCCTCTTCCCTATCGGTATTCAGCGGATGGCATTGCACCTGGCGGACGGATCTACACTGGACCTATGAACCCTGTTGTTCGCGCGCCGCGAGGACTGCAACTCCGCTGCAAGGGGTGGAGGCAGGAAGCCGCCCTGCGGATGCTGATGAATAATCTCGACCCGGAGGTGGCCGAGCGGCCCGAGGATCTGGTGGTTTACGGCGGCCACGGCCGGGCGGCGCGCAACTGGGCCTGTTATCACGCCATTGTCCGCGAGTTGGAGCGGCTCACCGACGATGAGACGCTGCTGGTGCAGTCCGGCAAACCCGTGGCGGTTTTCCGCACGCACGACGAAGCGCCGCGGGTGTTGATTGCCAATTCGAACCTGGTTGGGCGCTGGTCCACGTGGGAGCACTTTCGCGAGATGGAGCGCCTGGGCCTGATCATGTACGGCCAGATGACGGCCGGCAGTTGGATCTACATCGGAAGTCAGGGCATCCTGCAAGGCACATACGAAACGTTTGCCGCGGCCGGGCGAAAACACTTCGGCGGGGACTTGGCCGGACGGTTCGTGCTGACCGGCGGGATGGGTGGCATGGGCGGCGCGCAGCCACTGGCCGGGACGATGAACGGCGCGGCGATCCTGTGTGTGGAGGTGGATCCGGCGCGCATTTGCAAACGCCTGGAGACGGGCTACTGCGACGTGATGGCGGAATCGCTGGACCACGCTCTGCGGCTGGTAAGCGAAGCGTGTGCGACGAAGCGGCCGCTCTCCGCCGGGCTGGCTGGCAACTGCGCTGAGGTGCTGCCGGAGCTGGTGCGGCGCGGCGTGACGCCGGACATCGTGACGGATCAGACCAGCGCGCACGACCCGCTGAACGGTTACGTGCCGGCAGGGCTTTCCTTGGCGGAAGCCGCCGCGTTGCGCAGCGCCGACCCGGCCGCGTATCTGGAGCGCGCCATGGATTCCATTGCCGTTCACGTGGAGGCGATGCTGGCCATGCAGGACGCCGGCGCCATCGCGTTTGACTACGGCAACAACATCCGGCGCATGGCGGCCGACCGCGGCGTTGCCCGCGCTTTTGACATCCCCGGGTTTGTGCCGGAATATATCCGTCCGCTGTTCTGCGAGGGGAAGGGGCCTTTCCGTTGGGTGGCGCTCTCGGGCGATCCGGCCGACATAGCGGTCACAGACAAGCTGGTGTGCGAGATGTTTCCGCACAATGAAAGCCTGCAAAAATGGATCGAAATGGCACGTTTACGGGTCCATTTTCAGGGTTTACCGGCACGAATCTGCTGGTTGGGGTACGGTGAACGGGCCGAATTCGCGGTGGGCATGAATGAACTCGTCGCCAAGGGCAAGGTGGCGGCGCCTATCGTGATCGGGCGCGATCATCTGGACTGCGGGTCAGTGGCGTCGCCCTATCGCGAGACGGAGGCGATGCGGGATCACAGCGATGCCATCGCCGATTGGCCGATTCTCAACGCGATGTTGAATACGGCAGCCGGCGCGAGTTGGGTATCGGTACACAACGGCGGCGGTGTCGGCATCGGGTACTCGCA
>JBBQLF010000600.1:0-3222 GCA_038327695.1 Bryobacterales bacterium | reverse complement strand
CCCGCCAGTGGTCTTGGAGGCGACTCATGAAAAAGCCCTTCAAGTGGTCACGCTGCAGGACCTGCTGATGCACGCCGCCGGGACGCCTCAGTAAGTATCCCCCGGCAAAGCCGGGGGCTTGATTATGTGAGCCGCTCAAAGCGGCTAACTGGGTCGCTGGCGCGGCTCCGAAATCCACGCGCGCGGCTGTGCCGGATCTCCCGCTCGTGCTCCCACAACGCTATCGGGGTCCCATCGTCACACGGCACCGCTCAACCACATGCAAGACCCCGGAATCCGTGCCTGCGTGCATTCCACCAGCCGCCTCCAGGCTGCCCCAGGAGCACGGGACGGTTGTCACCGCGCGCCAGACGCCGGAGATGTCAAACTTCTACTGCCACCACGGTAAAGCCGGGGCCTCAAAACAGCAGCTTGAGCCCGAACTGCAGGTGTCGCGGACTCTGCGCCGAACTGATGCTGCCGAAGGCGGCAGCGCCGGCGAAGTTCGCGGGCAGGTCGAAATTGGTGTGATTGAGCAGGTTGAAGGCCTCCGCCCGGATCTGGGCCGAAAGGCCTTCCCGCAACCGGAACGACTTCAGCATCGAGACGTTGAGCACCGCCTGGCCCGGCCCATCGAGGATGTTCCGGCCGGCGTTGCCAAAGGTTCCGCGCGCGGGCATCGAGAACGCCGCTGTATCGAACCAACGCTCCGGCGAGGGGTCGGCCAAACGCGCACTGCCGGTCAGATTCGGACGGTCATTGGCGCCGAAGCCGAGCGAGGAGCGCCCGGTGCCGGAGTTGTCCAACTCAGACGGCAGCGCCACCGTGAAGGGCCGGCCGGATTGCAGCGTGAGGACGCCGTTCAGCGTGAAGCCGCGGCCCATCAGCCACGAACCGCTGGCGGCCAGCCGGTGGCGCACGTCGAAGTTCGAACGCCCGCGCTCGGCCCGGAGGTTCCGCGAGTCCTGCGGGAAATTCGGATCGCCCGCGCTCGGGAAGAACCCGGAGGCGTCATCGATGGACTTGGCCCACGTGTAGCCGCTGAAGAAAGTCAGGCCCCGGCGCAACTGCTGGCGCACCGAGGCTTGCATGGAGTGGTAGTTGGAATTCGACCGGGACTCCAGCCGGTTGATGTCGTCGAAGTAGTAGTTCGGCCGCGGGTTGAACTGAGCGGCCGACGGTCCCGGTTGATTGATGTCTCGTGCGCCGTAGAGGCGCGTGCCCTTGGTGCCCACGTAGTTGAGCTCCGCCACCCGGCCCCGTCCCGCCTGCTGCTGGACCCCGAAACTCCAGTGCTGGACGTACGGCGTGCGCAGGCTCCGGTCAAAGGCGAACGCGGAAGGCGGTGTCGGATACGGGAAATTCGCCGGCCAGGGATTGGCCAGCGAGAGTGGCAACTGGGGCAGGGCGAAGTACAGCCGGAAATCGAAGTAGGGGGCGTTGAAGTAGAGTCCTTCGCTCGGGGCCAGCGAGGATTGGTCGAAGTAGACGCCGTAGCCGCCGCGAATGACGGTGCCCGTCAGCCCAGGCGTGTAGGCAAATCCGATGCGCGGCCCGAAGTTGTTCCGGTCCGGGCCGTACCCGGCACGCGGCATGCCGTTTCGCCCAACGGGCGTCAGTGTGCCGGTCTGCACGTCGTAGAGGTTGGCCCGGTCGGCCGGATCCACGGCCGGCGACGTGTATTCATAGCGGGCGCCGGCCGTGATGGTGAGAGCACGGCTGAGCTGGTGCGTGGACTGCGCAAACAGAGAGTAGCTTTCCGTCCGCAGGTGCTGCGGGTTGTCCAGGCGGGCGCCGCCGCTGATTGCCGGCATGCCTTGCAGAAGCTCCGAGAGCGCATTGCCGGTGAAGCCGATGAAGTTGATGAAGCCGCGCGATTGCACGTCGCGGAAGGCGTTCTGCTCCAGTTTGCGGATCTCGCCGCCAAACTTGTAGATGTGCGCGCCGCGAGACCAGGATAGCTGATCGGTGAGCTGATAGGTGTTGGTTACGCCGCGCTGCGGGTTGTTGTACTCGTCGCCCAGGGGCGAATAGCCGAGCACCGTAATGTAGCTGAGCCCGTTGTCCCGGCTGTTGGACCACAGCTTCGGCAGACCCACCTGGGCGTTGAGATTGGTGGACTGGTTCTGCTGGTTCACGTCGAGAGAGAGACGGCTGAAGGCGATCCGTGCCTCGTTGATCAGGACTGGCGAAAACGTGTGCGTCTCGCCGATCACGGCATTGTGCGCCTGGCGCGGCGCCGAAGTGCCAAAGCCGGGAAACTGCGGGAACGCGGCGCCGGAGAACGGCTCGAACAGGTCGCGCGTGGAGAACGAGTAGCGGCCCATCAACTCGTCGCGGCCGCCGAGGGCGTGGTCCAGCCGCACGTCGGTGGTGTGGGAGTCGTCCAGGCCCACCGGCGCGGAGGCGTAGTTCTGCCCGGCCACGTTGCGATTCGGCCTGGGGTAGAGCGCGGCGATCCGGACTCCGATGGGGTCCAGGCGATAGGACGGGATGCGGTTGCCCGCAAACGGCATCTGGGTATAGGGATCGATGACCGGACTCCGATTGGCGGAAAAGTCGCCGTTGCGCTCAGCCAGCGACGGCACATTGGTGAGGCGGGCGAACCCTTCCCGCGCCAGCCGGCCTTCGTAATCGGCGAAGAAGAACGTCCTGTCCCTGCGAATCGGGCCGCCGAGCGAGCCGCCGAACTGGTTGCGCTGGTAGCGCGGATCGGGCTCTCCGGCGGGCGAGAAGAAGTTGCGGGCGTCCAGCGCGGCGTTGCGGAAAAACTCATAGGCGGTGCCGTGCAGCGCGTTGGAGCCGGATTTCAGCGCGACGTTCACCTGCCCGCCGGCATTGCGGGAAAACGAGGCGTCATAGCCGGACGTGGCCACCTCAAATTCGCGGATCCCGTCCACCGGAGAAGTGATCGCGGCGCCGTTCAGCTTCGGATCGCCGTTGTAGGCGCCGTCCAGCGAGAAGAGATTGGAGTCGTCGCGCGCGCCGTTCACGCTCATCGCGAAGTCGCCGCGCACGCTGCCGGCCGATCCTTGGGCCGCGGGCGATACCCCGGGTACCAGCAGCGCCAGTTCATAGTAGTTCCGGCCGTCCAACGGCAAATCGACAATCTGCTGGTTGGTCAGCAGCCCGCCGTGGGCCGCTGATTCGGTCTTCAACAACGGCGCCGAGCCGACCACCTCCACCTGTTGCCGCTCGCCTTCGCGCGCCAGCGGCGCTTCCAGTTCAATCTCCTGGTTGAGG
>JBBQLF010000599.1:0-3224 GCA_038327695.1 Bryobacterales bacterium | reverse complement strand
CGCCGCGGAAACCTCCATCGGCGAGTGGCACCACTGATACGGGATCACGCCGCCCAGCAAATTGTTCAGATACTCGCTCCACGCAATCGCCACCGTGGCCGCCCCCAGCGCATACTCCAGCACCAGCGCCCACCCGATCGTCCACGCCGCAAACTCGCCCATCGTGGCATAGGCGTACGTATACGCGCTGCCCGCAATCGGGATCATCGCCGCAAACTCGGCGTAGCAAAGCCCGGCGAACGCGCACCCCACGGCCGCCACCAGGAAAGACAGCGTCACGGCCGGCCCCGCCGCCTCCGCCGAAGCCGCCGCGGTTCGCACAAACAGGCCCGCGCCGATGATGGCGCCGATGCCCAGGCCGATCAGGCTGGTCGCGGTCAGTGTCCGTTTCAGGCTGCCGGTTTCGCCCGCCTGTTGGAGAAGGTACTCAATCGATTTTTTTCTGAAGATGCTCATGCTGTCGTCCTGGCTGTGGGGATGCCCCGCTTCCACATGAAATAGACCGGGATGCCAAGCAGCACCAGAATCAGGCCGGGCCATGTGTAGTTGGGTTTGTAGATCAAAAGTAGACTCTCAATGACGGTCGCCACCACGATATAGATCGCCGGCAGCAGCGGATAACCGATGGCCTTGTAGGGCCGCTCCATCGCGGGCCTGGTGCGCCGCAGTACGAACAGCCCGGCGATGGTCAGGATATAGAAAAGTAAAACAGCGAAGATAACATAGTCCAGCAGATCGTTGTATCGCCCCGTCAACGTCAGGCAGCACGCCCACAGGCATTGCACCCACAGCGAGACATACGGCGTGTGGTGCACCGGGTCCACTTTGCGCACTGCTTTGAAGAACAGTCCGTCCTCCGCCATCGCGTAGTTCACCCGCGCGCCCGCCAGGATCAAGCCGTTCACGCACCCAAACGTGGACACCATCACCGCCACCGCCATCACCTGCGTCGCCGCCGGCCCCATGATCATCGAGATCACCGCCGTCGCCACCCGGTCCTCCGGCGCCGCCTGAATCCCGCTCAGCGGCAGCGCCATCAGGTACACCATGTTGCACGCCAGATACAGCAGCGACACCACGCCCACGCCCAGCGCCAGCGAGAGTGGCAGGTTCCGCTGCGGGTTGCGAATCTCGCCCGCCGTAAACGTCACATTGTTCCAGGCATCGGAGGAAAACAGCGCGCCCACCATCGCCACGCCCACCATGCGAATCACATCCCACCACGATCCGCTCGTCCGCCAGAAGTCCGTGAAGTTCACGCTGATCGCCTCCGGCCGCCGCCCCAGCACCACGCCCAGCGCAATCAGCCCGATCAGCGCGCCGATCTTGGCAATGGTGAAAACATTCTGCACCGCCGCCCCCGTCCGCAGCCCGCGCGTGTTCACCCAGGTCAGAAACACGATGATCGCAATCGCCGCCGCCATCTGCGTCGTCAGCCCCGCCGGGCCCACCCGGACCAACCAGTTCTCCGCCGAAACCGCCGGCACAAACACGCCCAGAAACTTCGCGAACGCCACCGCCACCGCCGCGATGGTCCCCGTCTGGATCACCGTGAAAAACGTCCATCCATACAGGAACCCCGCCAGCGGCCCAAACGCCTCACGCAGATAAATGTACTGCCCGCCCGCCTCCGGCATCGCCGCCGCCAGTTCGCCGTAGCTCAGCGCCGCAATCAGCGTCAGCGCCGCCGTCACCAGCCACGTGGCCATCAGCAGCCCCGGCGATTGCACCTGCCGCGAGATGTCCGCCGCCACGATGAACACGCCGCTGCCGATCATCGAACCCATCACCAGCGTCGTCGCGTCCAGCAGCCCCAGACTCTTTACAAGTTGAGCCATAACTCCATGCGCTCCCGAACCAACTGCTTCTCGATGCCGCCCGAAATCAAATCCCCGATCACGGCGATGGAATCCGCGCCCGCGGCCCACACCGCCGCGGCCGTCTCCGGTGTGACGCCCCCGATCGCCACCAGCGGTTTCCGCGTCAGAGCCCGCATCGCGGCCAGCCGCGCCAAGCCAATCTCCGGATCCGGATTCTCCTTCGACGCCGTCTGGAAAATCGGCCCAATGGCCAGATAAGAAACCGGCTCCCGCTCCCCTGCCGCCAGTTGCGCCTCGTCATGCGTGGACAAGCCAACCATCGGCCCGTCCCCCAGCACAACCCGCGCCAAAGCAGGCTCCAGATCATCCTGCCCCACGTGCACGCCCACCCCCAGCAACGCCGCGATATCGGCCCGGTCATTGATCACCAGAGCGCACCCAGCCTCGCGGCACAAAACAGAAACCTGTTTCGCCGTTTCAAACATTGCCCGGCTGAAATGTTCTTTATGCCGCAACTGCATCAACCGCGCGCCGCCCGCCAGCAGCGCCTCGGCAAACGGCAAGGGCGAACCGCCGCGCGCCGCCAGCGCGGCCGTATCGACAATAGGGTAAACCCGGGAAAGCAATCAGTCCATGATAGAGCAAAACCACCACCGCCGCTCCGCCAGTGGGGCGGGCGCCCCCCGGTCGCCCAGCCACTCGACCACTGATACGCCCCCCGATCCCCCACGATGCTCACTGGCCAGTGGGGCGGGCGCCCCCCGGTCGCCCAGCCACACGACCACCGATACGCCCCCCGCTCCCCCACGATGCTCACTGGCCCGTGGGGCGGGCGCCCCCCGGTCGCCCAGCCACTCGACCACCGATAAGCCCCCCGCTCCCCCACCAACCCCGCCCGAACCGGATTCTCCTCGAGATAGTTCACGATCCTCTCAAACTCCCGACCATCCCGCACCAGCCGATCGTAGTTCTCCTCCTGCCAAAACCGGCACCCCGTCAAGCCCAACATCGCATTGGCCCGCTTAGCCGTAATTCCCTTCAGAGACTTGGTCAACGTCGGCAACGGCACACCCGGGCTAGTCACAATACTGTTCACTTAATGATCCTGATCGCTTTCTTCACTTCGAGCGGCGGAAGCGCTTTCCGGTTGCGCCGGCGAACCGGGAAGCTGCTTATCTTGCGCTTCACGCCGCGGAAATTGCGGCGGTTGCGGCTCGATCCAACCCGTTCCTGGAGAATCTCATTCAGCACGGTCTGATGGAACGTGTTCCTGTCCCGAGGGGGGGGGGGGGGAATAGCGCTGGCCATGGCCAGCTTGCGGCGGATAATCCGCACGGCATGGAGGAACGATAGCCGGTCCGGGTCCTCTTCGGCTTTCAATGCCGCCTCGTGCATCAAACCGCG
>JBBQLF010000598.1:0-3239 GCA_038327695.1 Bryobacterales bacterium | reverse complement strand
CAGAATCCGCCATCTACGTGTAGCCGCAACTGGTTGCAGCAAAAACGGTTGTCACCCAGAAGATGATCTGCGCAGCAGTTGGAACTTGGTGGCGGCAAAAGCCGAACTGGGTGCGGCGGGGGCCGAACTGCCGTTTTTAGGTTCAACGGATCACCCGAGGGCGCCGAAAACCGGCCATTCCACATCAGCGCGGGAAAGAAGGCTGTGTTGACGACGGTAGGGGTCCTGCGCTGATTCCGCGGCCCCGTGCGGGGAGCGCCCACCCGCAGGTTGTTCTGCACCCCGATGGCGATCGATTGCGTGCCGCCAAATCCGTTGGTGGGTGAGTGGCAGCCGGCGCAGGTGTTGTCACCGTGCAAGCCGCCCTGTGCGTCGAAAAACAACAAACGTCCCAGGACTGCCAGATTGCGTTACAGCCGTGCCGGCAGCGTCGATTCCACCGGGCCCGTAAACCCGGCCGCGTATCCAGCTTATTCTGATTATCGTTGGAGTCCTAGGCGAAGACGGTGGCAGTCGCCAACAGTGCACCGGCCGCAATTACCTTGCCGAACATGGTCTCGCTCCTCCTTGTGTTTCCCGGGGGTAACTTCACCAATCGGTCCGTTTAGTTTGGCACGGGATCGGTGTCGCGTCTACTCACGAGGGTCAGCCCGGGCCGCCGGCGCCAGTCAAATTCAGAGTCGGCCGCTCGCCAGCCGGCATCCAAGGAGACATGCGAACGATTCTGTACTCGATTGGAAGCCTTCTACTGATTGCCATGAGCGCCACAGCAGGTAACAACATCTACGACTTCACGATGAAAGACATCGACGGAAAGGCCACGCCGCTGAAGAGCCTGGAGGGCAAGGTGGTCCTGTTTGTCAATGTAGCCAGCCAGTGCGGTTACACGCCGCAGTATGCGGGTTTGGAGAGCCTCTATCAGAAGTACAAGGGGCAGGGGTTGGTGCTTGTGGGCGTCCCGGCGAACAATTTCGGCTCTCAGGAGCCTGGCACCGATGCCGAGATCAAGCAGTTTTGCTCGCGCAAGTACAGCGTCACGTTTCCGATGATGTCCAAGGTCAGCGTGAAGGGCGGTGACATGACGCCCCTGTACCAATATCTGACGACCGCGAAGGGCGGAGAGGTGAAATGGAACTTCACGAAGTTCCTGGTGGGCAAGGACGGCAAGGTCGTGACCCGGTTTGAATCAGGAGTGGCTCCTGGATCACCGGAGGTGGCGTCGGCCATCGAGAAGGCGCTGCAGTAGGTTGAGTCTGATAGCCTAGGAATTGGCGTGCCCCGTCAGAGGCGCCAAGCCCCACTCCTATGGCTAAGATCCTCGTTACCGGCGGGGCCGGATACATCGGCTCCCACACGACCCACGCTCTGCTGGAGAAGGGACACGACGTCCAGGTTCTGGATGACCTCTCCAAGGGCTACGCGCACAACGTCCCGGAGGGCCGCCTGCACGTGTTGAACCTGCGTGACTCCGAGGGGCTGGCCCGCCTGTTTGCGGCGCGCAAGTTTGATGCGGTGGTGCACTTTGCGGCCTACATCGCAGTTGGCGAGAGCGTCCACGAAGCGGAGAAGTACTTTCGCAACAACGTGGGCGGGTCTCTCAACCTGCTGGATGCCATGAGGAAGGCAGATGTCCGCCGCCTGGTGTTCAGCTCCACCGCCGCAGTGTACGGCAATCCGGAGAGCACGCCGATTCCGGAAACGGCGCCGTGGCGGCCGGTGAACCCGTACGGCGAATCCAAATTGATGACGGAAACCACGCTGCGGTGGCTGGATCAGTGCTCCGCCCTGCGGTACGTGGTGCTGCGCTACTTCAACGCCTGCGGCGCGGAGAGCCGGTACGGCATCGGCGAGGAGCACGAACCGGAGACCCACCTGATCCCGTTGATCTTCCGGGCCATCCGGACGGGCAAGCCGATTACCATCTATGGGAATGACTACCCGACGGCGGACGGCACCTGTGTCCGCGACTACATTCACGTCTCCGACCTGGCCGCCGCTCACTTGGCCGCGCTGGATTGGCTGATCGCCGGCGGACCGTCCGAGGTGTGCAATGCCGGGGCGGGCTATGGCTACACAGTGCTCCAAGTGTTGCAGGCGGCCGAAAAGGTGACAGGTAAGCTGGTGCCTTACACGTTTGGGCCGCGCCGCGACGGCGACCCGGCTGAACTGGTGGCGGATTCCTCCAAGCTGCAGAAAACAATGGGGTGGCAGCCGCGCTACGCCACTCTCGAATCGATGGTGGAAAGCGCCTGGGCCTTTGATGCCGGGCGGTACGGCGCGGTGTGAGCGGATTGTCTGTAACCAAGGCTGCCAGATTATGCGCCTTTTCACGATGATGGCGCGTCTAGAACCCAGAAAGGCTCCGAGTACCCAATGCCTGCGATGACGAACCCACAGCCCGAGCCCGAAGCTTCGCGAAGTTCGGCGCAAACACCACCCGTAAAGCCTAGCGTGGTGCCGAAGGTACTGCTTTTTCTCGGCCTGATCGGCGCCGGCGCCGGCATCTTGTACTATCTGAACTCCAGCCGGCAGCAGCAGTCGCAGCAGGTGGCGGCGGCGGCGTTCCGCACGGCGACGGTGCAGAAGGGGCCGCTGGAGGTCCGGTTGCGTGTGACGGGTCAGACCTCGGCCCGAAGCTTTGTCAACATCGTGGTGCCCCGGCTGCGCAGCCCGGAGGGCGGCGGCGGCATGGTGGTATTGAAGCTGGCAGCGTCCGGCTCCTGGGTCAAGAAGGGGGAGTTGGTGGCCGAATTCGACAGCCAGTCGATGAAGGACCATCTGGACGATACAATTGCCGGCCTGCGCGACAAGGAGAACGACGTCAAGAAGCGCAAAGTGGAGCAGGATCTCGACATGGAGAACCTGCAGCAATCGCTGCGCCAAGCCAAGGCAACGCTGGACAAGGCGAAGCTGGACGAGCGGACCACGGAGATCCGCACGGACATTGACCGGGAGATGCTGAAACTGGCCGTGGAAGAGGCCGATGCCGCCTACAAGGAACTGCTGACGGACGTGCCGCAGAAGGTTGCTTCCCAGAAGGCGGACATGCGGATGCTGGAGATCGGCAAAGTGATGGAAGATCAGCACGTGGAGCGGCATCTGGACGATCTCAAGCGGGTTTTGATCCATGCCCCGATGGACGGCATGGTGGTGCTGCAAACGATTAACCGCCCCGGCGGAGACCAGGTGTCGATCGCGGTGGGCGACGGGGAGGGCCCGGGGCAGCCGGTGGCCATGAT
>JBBQLF010000597.1:0-3240 GCA_038327695.1 Bryobacterales bacterium | reverse complement strand
GACGCCCGCGTCCGGCCGCCAGAGACCCCTGTGTGGACCGCGCCGGGCGCCCCCGTCCTGCCCGCCAGGAGACCCCAGTGTGGACCGCACTGGTCGCCCTCGTCCAAGCCCGCCAGGAAACCCCAGTCTGGACCGCGCCGGCCTCCCTCGTCCGGCCCGCCAGGAACCCCAGTGGGCGGCCCCCCTCCCGGCGCGCCAGTCTACACCACAATCTTCCAGGGCTTGCGATTCTCCCGCGACGCGTACTTCCGCGCCTCGGCCTGGGCGATGCGCTCCGTCGCCGGATCGAAATCCACTCGCAGCTTCGAGCGGTAGGCGATGTTGCCCAGATGGCAGGACGTCGACGTCTTGTGGTTGACCTCCACGTCGGCGTTGGGCTTCTTGCGGGTCTTCATGCAATCCAGGAAGTTGGCCCAGTGCTCCATGTTGCCGGCGCTGTTGCCCTTCACTTCCACGGGCAGCACGCCGGAGTCCTTTTCCGGCCAGATCTGATAGCCGGAGCGGTCCACGAACATCGTGGCCTTGGTGCCGTGGAACGTAATGCCGTAGCCGTGGTTGATGAGCGAATTGGAGTTGTACTGCCGATTCTCGTACACAGCCAGAAACTTCGGATACTGGAACGTCACCTGCAACGTATCCGGCATCTCCGTGTTGTCCTTCAGCAGGTAGCGCTCGCCCAGCGCGCTGACTGACGTGGGCATGGATTCGTTGAAGGCCATCTGCACGATGTCCAGCAGATGGACGCACCAGTCCGTCATCCAGCCGCCGGCGTAGTCCCAGAAGTAGCGGAAGGTGGACCAGCGTTTGGGGTCGATGCCCCAGCGGTTGGAATTGAACTCGCGCTTCGGCGCAGGGCCGAGCCACATGTCCCAATCCAGATCCCTGGGCGGCGTCATGTCGGCCGGATTGCCCCAGCCCGCCACCGTATTGGCGGCGTAGTTCCAGGTGCGGCAGTAGGTGACATTGCCGAGTTCGCCGGAGCGGACGGCCTCACAGGCGGCGATGAAGTGCGGCGCGGAGCGCTGCATGGTGCCGGCCTGCACCACGCGCTTGTACTTGCGGGCGGCCTCCACCATCAACTGGCCCTCTTCGATGGTGACCGAGATGGGCTTTTCGACGTAGACGTCCTTGCCGGCCTTGCAGGCCTCCACCGTCATGTAGGCGTGCCAGTGATCCGGCGTGGAGATGCAGACGGCGTCGATGCTCTTGTTGGCCAGCACCTCGCGGAAGTCGCGGTATGGCTTGGCGTTGCCGTTGGTTTCGGCGACGGCGCGATCCAGGTAGGGCTTGTAGACGTCGCAGACGGCGGCGGGCACCAGGTTCTCCTGCTTCATCGCCACCTTCAGATTGCCACTGCCCATGGCGCCCATGCCGATGAAGCCCATGCGAATCCGGTTGTTGGCGCCCATGGCCAGGCGCGGGAAGATATTGGTGGTGAGTCCGGCGGCGGCGGCCGCTTTGAGGAAGTCTCTGCGTTCAGGCATGGCTGAACGAGATTGTATCAGTGGGCCGGGGGCTCGTGGCCGTAACGGGCGATGCCGTAAGTGGGGATCACCTCAAACGGGAACTTGCCAATGAGTGAGGCGGGGATCCCGCGCTCGGGGAATTTGAAGAGCTGGGCCTTGCCGCTGCCGGCCACCAGGGCGAGCACGCCGTCGGCGAGGAAGAGGCGCGCCGGGCCGGACCACTTGGCGGGCAGGGCCACTCCGTCCTCGTGCTGCAGTACGAAGTAGAGCGGCTCCGCAGTAGAATGGGCCCTGTAGACGATATTGGTTTCGTGATTTTTCGTATCCAGCGTGACGGTGGCAGTGCCTTTGAAAACCTCGACGTCTTGGGCGGTTGCAGCAAACAGCAGCAGCGTGAAAGAGAGAATACCCATGGTTGGAATTGTACACCTGCTTGGTGTGGTTTGCAGCGTGATGGCGCAGGCCGCGCCGCCGCCGCCCGGCGTGGTGATTGATCACGTGCCGGCGGCGGGACGGCAATATGTGGGATCGCCCTCCATTGTGATTCTCTCGTCGGGCGAGTATGTGGCCACGCATGATCTCTTCGGCAAGGGGTCCACGCAGACGACGTCGGCGGTGACGCGCGTGTTCCACTCCACCAACAAGGGGAAGACCTGGACGCGGTCGGTTGAGTTTGCCGAGATGACGTGGGGCAATCTCTTTCTCCATCGCGGAGCGCTCTACCTGATGGGGTGCGCGTATGAATACGGGCGGCCCGTGATCCGGCGCTCGGGCGATGGCGGGCGGACCTGGAGCGAGCAGGTCTATCTGGCGCCTTCGCCCGGTTGCCACACGGCGCCGGTGCCGGTGGTGATCCACGAAGGCCGCTTGTGGAGGACCTATGAATGGCACCCGGAAGGTAAGTGGGGCTTCTTCCAGGCGCTGGTGGTATCGGCGCCGGTGGACGCGGATCTGATGGACCCGAAGAGTTGGACGGCGACGGCGCGGCTGCCCTATCCGGCCGATGCCGGCGCGGGCCAGCACTGGCTGGAAGGCAATATCGTGGTGGCGCCCGGCGGCGGGCTCGTCAACATATTGCGGGTAGCCAATGTGGAGAAGGCGGCCGTGGTCCGCGTGAAGGGGGACCATCTCGAGTTCGACCGGCTGATCGATTTCCCGGGCGGGGCCAAGAAGTTCACCATCCGCTTCGACGCGAAGAGCAAGCTCTATTGGACACTGTCCAATCCCGCGCCGGAAGGGGCAAAGGACCCGGCGTCCATGCGCAACACGCTGGTGCTGATGTCGTCCCAGGATCTGATGACGTGGCAGATCAAGCGGACCGTGCTGACGCACCCTGATCCGGAAAAGCACGCGTTCCAATACGTGGACTGGCAGTTCGAGAAAAACGATCTAGTGGTGGCATCGCGCACCGCGTTCGACGATGACAAGGGCGGCGCGCCGCGCGGGCACGACGCCAATTTCCTGACCTTCCACCGCGTGAAGAACTTCCGGAAATAAGTTTACTTGCCGGTGGCGGCGCAGTGGATGGTGGTGCGGGACAGCCTGATCATGGCGGCGGTGGGCGTGCCGGCGGCGCTGGCGTTGTCGCGGCTGGTGAAGAGCCTGTTGTACGGCGTGGAGCCGGCCGATCCTGTCAGCTTCGTGGCGGCGGGCGTGCTGATGCTGGCCGTAGCCGGGGCGGCGGCGTGGTGGCCGGCGCGGGCACCGCGGAACGAATGAGTGGACACACTACGGCCTTGCGAAGGCGGTTTCTTTGGATCGCCCGGGAGGAGTT
>JBBQLF010000596.1:0-3245 GCA_038327695.1 Bryobacterales bacterium | reverse complement strand
TGGCTACTACCCGAAGAATGCGAAGCCCTCCAACGGCCGCTTTCACAGTGTCAAGCTTGGCGTGAGCCGGGCCGGGCACTCCGTCTCCGCCCGCAACGGCTACTTCGCCGATGCGATACGATAACAGATTCATGGAGTAGGCCCACCTTGGCGAAATCAAAAGCCCCCGCCCTAACGCTGGAAGAGCCCAAATACCTCAGGCAGCTCATCGACCGGAAAGCTCGCGTGCGGGTGGTGATGCGCGACGACGAGGAGGCGGAGGGCACGATTGAATACTGGGATGCCACCTTCATCCGGCTCACCTGCGAGCCCGCAGAGCCAAACCTCTTCATCTACAAACACGACATCAAGTACATCGCCGAGCTCGAAGAAAAACCATAATGGCCCGCTTTCTGGAAACCGCAATCGACATCGCCCGGGAAGCCGGCTCGTTGCTGGCACATCACTTTGAGCGCGGCATCGCCTGGGATCTCAAGGGAGAATACGACCTCGTCACAGAGGCTGACCGCGCCAGTGAGAAGCTTGTCATTGAGCGCCTGAACTCTTACTTCCCCAGCCACAGCATCCTCGGCGAGGAGGGCGGGCTGCACGAGAATTCGAGCGAGTATATCTGGTACGTCGATCCGCTGGATGGCACCACCAACTTCGCGCACGGCTACCCCGCCTTCAATGTCACCATGGGATTGGAGCGGGCCGGGGAGCTGATCGCCGGCGTGATCTTTGACCCGGTCCACCAGGAGATGTTCGCCGCCGAACTCGGCGGTGGCGCCTATCTGAATGGCCGCCGCATTCACACCAGCAAGCAGGCGAAACTGGAAACCGCCTTGCTGGCCACCGGTTTTCCTTCCCGGAAGCGCCACGAGAACGTCAACGTCCACTACTTTCACCAGGTTTCGATGACCACCCACGGCGTCCGCCGCAGCGGCTCGGCGGCCATCGACCTGTCCTGCGTCGCCTGCGGGCGTCTGGAGGGATACTGGGAGATCGGTCTCAGCCCGTGGGACATGGCGGCCGGACTACTTCTGATTCGCGAGGCCGGCGGCCGCACCAGCGACATGAGCGGCGGGCCGGCCAACGTCCGCGGCCCGAATATCGCCACCTCCAACGGCTTGATCCACGACGAGCTGATCGGCCTGTTCGGTGAGGTCGCCGCGGGCCGCTACCGTTATGCGATGCCCCCCATCGTTCCGGCGGGCTAACGGCGCTCGCGGCGGGAGGCCGCATGGAGGGCCTGCGGGGGCCCCGGAAGCCGCTGGAAAGGCCGCAATCGGCCTCTGACCGGCCTCGGCGTTCCTTTACTTCTGATCGCTGAAGGTGATACCCTAAGCGATTGATAATGCGAACCGTCGACCTTATTCAGCGCAAGCGGAACGGCGAAGAGTTGTCGTCCGAAGAAATCTCATGGCTTGTGGATGGCTTCACCCAGGGCACGATCCCCGACTATCAGGTGTCTGCCTTCCTCATGGCCGTGTACTACCAGAGCATGACCGACGTCGAAATCGGCGCCATGGTCGAGTCCATCATCGCGTCCGGCGAACGGCTTGACCTGTCATCGATTGCCGGCCCGAAGGTGGACAAGCACTCCACCGGCGGCGTAGGCGACAAAACCAGCCTGATCTCGGCGCCCTTGGCGGCCGCGGCCGGCGTCAAAGTCCCGATGATCTCCGGGCGCGCGCTCGGCCACACCGGGGGGACGCTGGACAAGCTGGAATCGATCCCCGGTTTCCGCACCGATCTCAGCGCGGATGAGTTCAAGGATGTGCTGGATCGGGTGGGCTACGCCGTGGTCGGCCAAAGCGACACCATCACGCCGGCCGACGGCAAGCTGTACGCACTGCGCGATGCCACCGCCACGGTGGAGTCCATCCCGCTGATCGCCGCCTCCATCATGAGCAAGAAGCTGGCGCTGACGCTCGATGGCCTGATCCTCGACGTCAAAGTCGGGGCCGGTGCGTTCATGAAGCGTCAGACCGACGCCCGCAAGCTGGCCCAGTTGATGACCACGATCGCCCGCCGCGCCAATCTGCGCGCCCAGGCGTTGATCACCGACATGAACCAGCCGCTCGGCTACGCCATCGGCAACGCGCTGGAGATTATGGAGGTCTCCCAGACCCTCCAGAACGCCGGCCCGGCGGATCTGACGCGCCTCTCTCTGGAACTCGCCGCGCGCATGATCTTCCTGGCCAAGATCGTCCCCACATTGGAAGACGCCCGCGAACTGGCCCAGGCCCGGCTGCTCGACGGCTCCGGCTACCGGAAGCTGAAGGAAACCATCGAAGCCCAGGGCGGCAATCCGCAGGTGCTGGACCGCTTCGACCTGCTGCCGAACGCCACCGGCGCCATGGAGATTTTCGCGCCCCGCGGCGGCTACGTCTCCGCTATTGACGCCGAAGAGATCGGCCTGGCTTCCTCCATGATCGGCGCTGGCCGCGACACCAAGGAAGACGGCATCGATCCGGCCGTCGGCGTGATCCTGGAGGTCAAGGCCGGCCAGAAAATCGAGGCCGGCGCGGTCCTCTGCCGCCTCTATTTCACCAAGGAAGACCGGATTCAGGAAGCCGCCGAACGGGTGGAAGACGCTTTCCGTCTTTCCAACACGGCGCCTGAGCCCCGCGAGCTCATCCTCGAAGTCGTCAGCTAGCCGCCACATTGTTGCAAGGGGCCGCACCACCATGGGCCGTTTCACCGGACTGCTGGGCCTGGTTTCAATCCTGGCCCTCTGCTACCTCATCTCCTCCGATCGCAAGTCGATCCGGCCCAGACTCCTGTTCTGGGGGCTCGGCCTGCAGTTTACCTTTGCGTTCCTGGTTCTCAAGACCGATGTCGGCCTCCTGTTCAAAGCCGCCAGCGTCGCCGTCAATGCGCTTCTTGAATTCGCCGAAAAGGGCAGCGAGTTCCTCTTCGGCCCGTTGGGAGCCAAAAGTGGTCCCTTCGGAGTCGTTTTTGCCTTCCAAGTGCTCCCTATCGTCATCTTTATCGCTAGTTTATTCTCGATTTTGTACTACTTCGGCGTCATGCAGGTGGTCATCAAGGCCATGGCCTGGGCCATGAAACGGGTGATGGGCTGTTCCGGCGCTGAATCCACCGATGTGGCCGCCAGCATCTTCATGGGCCAGACCGAAGCCCCCCTCACCATCAAGCCGTTCCTGGCCAACCTCACCGAGTCCGAACTGTTCACCGTCATGACCTGCGGCATGGCCCACGTCTCCGGCGCGGTCATGGCCGCCTACGTCAAAATCGCCGGC
>JBBQLF010000595.1:0-3248 GCA_038327695.1 Bryobacterales bacterium | reverse complement strand
ATATCGGCCCCGGCGATAAACGTGCGCCCTGAGCCGAGGATGACTACCGCATGGACACTGTCGTCCGCCGCCGCTTCGCGCACCGCCGCTACGAGCCCTTCCGGCACGCCGGGACTCAGCGCGTTGACCGGCGGATTGTTCACGGCCGCGATCAGAACACCCTCGCGGCGGGAAACCTGCACAAGTTCGCTCATTGTGAATGTCCTACACTGATGATTTGAAACCTACGCCCCTCAACCGGAACGAGCTCAACGCGCTCATGCCTCAGATGCCATTCAACCACCTTCTGGGCCTGCGCGTAAGCCGCGTGTATGCCGACGGGCTGACCATGGAGATGGAGATCACAGACGACCGCAAGAACATCCTGGGCACGCTGCACGGCGGCGCCACCGCCACGCTGATCGACGCCGCCATTGGGGTCGCCATCATCGGGCAGGCCGGCGGGCGCCCGGCCACCACGGTGGAATTAAAGCTGAACTACCTCCGGCCCGCGACACACGGCAAGGTGCGGGCGCGCTCCAGGGTCGTCAAAATCGGCAAGACGCTGGCCGTGGCGACGGCTGAGGTCCACGATGCGCATGGCCATCTCATCGCCATGGGCAGCGCCACCTATCTCCTGTTATGAACGAATGCGCGGTTCTGATTCACGGCGGCGGGCCGACCGCGGTCTGGAATGCCAGCCTCGCCGGTCTGGCGCTGGAAGCCCGCCGGTTGCCCGGCTTTCCGCGCCTGATGGCCGCTCGCGGCGGATTCTCCGGCCTCTGGGCCCGCGATTGGATCGATCTGTCCGCTATCCCGGACGCCCGTCTCCACGAACTGGCCCAGGCGCCCGGCTCCGCCATCGGCAGTTCGCGGGACTTGATCGGCGACGACGCCCTGGCCCGCGTCATTGAGGCCTTGCAGGCGCACCACGCAGCCGCCGTCTTCCTCAGCGGCGGCAACGGCACCATGCGCACGGCACACCGCCTGCAGCAGGCGGCCGGCCACCAGGTGCAGGTGATTGGCATTCCGAAGACCATCGACAATGACATCCCAGGGCTGAGCTGGACGCCGGGCTACGGCTCCGTGGCCCGTTTCTTTGCGCACGCCGCTCGCGACGCCGGCGAGGACAATCGTTCTCTGCCTTCGCCCGTCATGGTGCTGGAGACGCTGGGCCGCGACACCGGTTGGGTGACCGCCGCCACCGCTCTGGCCCGCCATGGTGCAGGCGACGCGCCCCATCTCATCTACCTGCCGGAGCGCCCGGTCTCCCAGGAGCAGGTCTGCGCCGACGTGGACGGTGTCCTGCGCCAGTTGGGGCGCTGCGTCATCACCGTGTGCGAGGGCATGAAAGACGAGCAGGGCCAGCCGTTCGGGGCCGAAATCCAACCGGACCGTGATGGCGCGGCGCGGCTGGCCTCCACGCTCGGTCACTCCCTCGCCGGTCTGATTCACCGGAAACTCGGCGTCCGGGCTCGCGCCGAGAAACCGGGCTTGGTGGGCCGCTGCTTTGCCGCGCTGGCTTCCGAACCGGATCGGGCGCTGTCGTTTCAATGTGGCCGGGACGCGGCCCGCGCCGCCGCCGCAGGCCAGACAGGGATTCTCGTCAATGGCCAGGGCGGATGGGTCCCGCTGGCCGAAATCTCCGGCCAGTTGCGCCAATTCCCCCAACATTGGATCGCCGAGTCAGGCAATGACGTCGTCCCAGGCTTCCTGGACTGGCTCAAACCGATTGCCGGTGACGTTGCCGGCCATCCCCACCTTTGAAACTGCCGAGAAGTTCCGCACTCCCGGGACTGGCACTCCGATTGCTTATACCCTTTCGTCAAGGAGGGGCTGAATGCCCAAAGGCTCTGTTGCCATAACCGCTGAACGATGTAAGGGATGCGGCTTCTGCGTCGAGTTTTGCCCAACTCATGTGCTTGAACTTTCGAGTGCTTTCAATGCCAAGGGCTACCATCCGCCACACATGATAACTGCTGAGAAATGTTCAGGTTGCAACCTGTGCGGCATGTACTGCCCGGACTTTGCCATCTTCGGCTACAAGTTTCCTGATCTGAAGGACGTGAAGGGAGGTCCGGCATGACCCATGCAGATCCGCGATGTGTCCTGACCGGCACCCACTTTATCAACGGTGATGCCGCCTGCTGCGAGGGTGCGCTGGCAGCGGGTGCGCGATTTGCCGCAGGCTATCCGATTACGCCCTCCACCGAGGTGGTGGAGCGATTCGCCTCCCGGGCCCCCACCATGGGCGGCCTGTTTATCCAGATGGAAGACGAACTGGCGGCCTCCATCGCCCTGCAAGGCATGGTGTGGGCCGGCCAGAAATCGTTTACCGTCACATCCGGACCAGGCTTCTCGCTGATGATGGAGCATATCGGGCTGGCGGCCATGACAGAGACGCCTTGCGTCTTTGTGGACGTCCAGCGCGGCGGCCCCTCCACCGGTCTGCCCACCCTGCCCGCCCAGGGCGACATGATGCAGGCGCGGTTCGGCTCCCATGGCGACTACTCCACCATCTCCCTGGTCCCCAGCACCCCGCAGGAGTGTTTCGATCTGACGGTGATGGCCTTTAATCTGGCGGAGCAGTTCCGCGTGCCCGTCATGTTCATGATGGACGAGTGCGTCGGGCACATGACCGAGAAAGTGGTCATCCCGGAGGCCAAGGAGATTGAACTGTATCCGCGCCGTCACGCCTCCAAGCCGCCGGGCGAGTTCAACCTGTATGAGCCGGGTCCGGACCTGGTGCCCGAAATGGCGCACGCCGGCGAGGGCTACAACGTGTACGTCACCGGGTTGACACACGACAACCGCGGCTACCCGCTGATGAATCCGAAGATGCAGCGGGAGCTCATCACGCGGCAGTTTGAGAAGATCAGCCGCGCCGCCGACGAGTTGACCATCGTGGAATCAGAGGGCGTGGAGGGCGCCGACGTGGTGATCGTTGCCTACGGCATCACCGCCCGCGTCTCCCGCCGGGCCATCCAGATGGCGCGGGACAAGGGATTGAAGGTCGGCCTGCTGCGGCTGATCTGTGTCTGGCCTTTCCCGGAGAAACTGATCCGCGAACTGGCGCCCAAGGTCAAGGCGCTGGTGATGCCGGAGCTCAACATGGGCCAGGTTGTGATTGAGCTGGAGCGTTGCGCCGGCGGCAAGTGCAAGGTCATCAGCGTGCCCCACCCGGGCGGAACGGTCCACAAGCCGGCCGAGATTCTGGAAGCCATCGAAAGGGGCGCCCAATGAGTACCACGCCCGAACTCACCATTCTC
>JBBQLF010000594.1:0-3257 GCA_038327695.1 Bryobacterales bacterium | reverse complement strand
CCGTCTCCGCATCCCGGCGGAACCGGCCCAAATAGTGGATCAGCGACTCCGCCAGCGACGATGACGGCGTGATGGGATACCACGTCAGCACCGTCACCCCGGCAAACAGGCAGCCCAGCGCCGCCGCCACGTTGCCTTCGATAATCATCTTGCCGGCGGTGCGGTCCATCGGCGCCACCCAGCAGGCGTCGGACTTAGTCAGGTTTTCTTCGGCGTACTTCTTGCCCGCCAGCACCGCGCCCCAGTTCAGGTCCGCGGCCTTCTTCTTCTTCGGTCCGAACTGCTTGTACAGCGCCTTGTGCATCTCTTCCAGGTTGATGCCCAGCAGGTGCGCCGCCACGCCGTCGTAAATCATGTTCTTGACCAGCTTCCGGAGCTTCGCCTCCGGACAGACCGGCCCCACCAGCTGATCGAACGGCACCGGGTAAAAGTGCAGGTCGTCCCGTACCGCGTTCAGCTTCAGCGGCGCGTCGTAGATCACCGCCGAGCCCGGCGCCAGCTTCAACACGTCTTCCTGTGCCGTCTCCGCGTTCATCGCGATGAAAAAGTCGATCTCCTTCTTTCGCCCAATGTAGCCCTGATGGCTGGCGCGGATGGTGAACCATGTCGGCAACCCCGCGATATTGGATGGAAAGAGATTCTTGCCCGAGACGGGCACGCCCATCTGGAAGATGGACCTCATCAGCACGGTGTTCGCCGTCTGGCTTCCTGAGCCATTCACGGTGGCAACCTGAATACTGAAATCGTTGACCTTCACGCCCACCGGCATGGGTGGGGCGATTAGACTGGCTTGCATCCCTGGCCCGCCTCCTTGCTTCGTGGGTCAATTATAGGGCAGACGCGGCCAGCCCGTCACCAGAAAATTTCGCAGGCCTGCCGGAAGCCTGTTAAATATTCAGAAATAGGCGTCCCGGCTGGCTTGCCGCCACGGTTAGACCCCGTGGCCGAAGTCGTTGTCCAGCGTGTTCAGCAGCCAACCGCCAAACCGGGTGCCGTTGGCGGCCATGGTGGGCGCGGCCAACGATGCCCCCGCCAACTCCAGGATGCCCAGACCCCATGGGCTGCTGACCAGGATCTCCGCGCGGCGGTCCGCGTCATAGTCCGCGCACGTCGCCAGGCGGTTGTCTCCGGTATTGAGCAGCCAGCCGCCAAAGCGGGTGCCGTTGGGCGCCATCATCGGAGCCGTCAGCGTGCTGCCGGTCAGCTTCAGAATGCCGGCGCCCCACGGGCTGGTCACCAGAATCTCCCGGCGGCCATCCCCGTCAAAGTCGCCGCAGCGGCCAAAGGCGTTGTCCCCCGTGTTGAGCAGCCAGCCGCCGAAGCGCGTGCCGTTGGGCGCCATCATTGGCACGGAGAACGAGCCGCCGGACAGCTTAAGCATGCCGATGCCCCACGGGCTGGTCACGATGATCTCGGCCATGCCGTCTCCGTCGAAGTCGCCCACCGGGCCGAACGAGTTGTCCGCCGTATTGAGCAGCCAGCCGCCGAAGCGCGTGCCATTGGGCGCCATCATCGATACCGTCATGGTGCCGCCCGCCACCTTCAGGATCCCGATCCCCCAGGGACTGGTCACCAGGATCTCGTCCGTGCCGTCTCCATCGTAGTCGGCCACAGGCCCGAAGGAGTTGTCGGCCGTATTGAGCAGCCAGCCGCCGAAGCGGGTGCCATTGGGCGCCATCATGGGTGCGGTCATGGCGCCGCCCACCATCTTGAAGATCCCCAGCCCCCAGGGGCTGGCCACCAGGGTCTCGGCGCGGCGGTCGCCGTCGAAGTCGCCCGCCGGCCCGAAGGAGTTGTCGGCCGTATTGAGCAGCCAGCCGCCGAAGCGGGTGCCGTTGGGCGCCATCATCGGTGCGGCCATCGATGCACCAGCTTGCTCCAGCACGCCGATGCCCCAGGGGCTCGCTACCAGGACCTCAGCGCGCCCGTCGCCATCGTAGTCGCCCGCCGGGCCAAAGTGGTTGTCCGCCGTGTTCAGCAGCCAGCCGCCGAAGCGGGTGCCGTTGGGCGCCATCGCCGGCGCCGACATCGTTCCGCCCGCTTGCTTCAGGATGCCCAGGCCCCATGGGCTGGTCACCAGGACCTCCGCGCGTCCATCGCCGTCGTAATCCGCGCTGCGCGAGGCGAACCTCGCCGCCTCCGGGATATACTCGCGCAGATTGGGCCGCTTGCCGATGCGCTGGCCCGCCGGACGGCCAGGCGCATCCTGCTGGGGTGAGCCGCAGGACCGGACCAACCGCCGCGCGCCGTCTGAATTCAGCCGGCGGTGGCCGCGCGCCCGCAATACGCCTTGCGTGGCCGCCAGGGCACCTACCACGATGGGCGAGGCGCTGGAGGTTCCGGAGAACGTATTCGTGTACCAGACGTCTTCCTGATTCACGCCGCCCTGCAAATCACCATATCCGGTGCTGGTCACCTCGCGGCCCCAGCCCTGCACGTCCACGCGCGCTCCATGGTTGGAGAAGTCCAGCCGGGAACGGTCCGGCCCGTGATCCCGCCCGTGGGTCCCGGGCGGCGGTGCGCCCGCCCCAACCACCACCGCGCCGGACGACGGGTTGGCCGGATTGAACGGGTTGGTCCAACTGGCCGGGTATCCGGCCGGGCGAGCGCTGTAGACCGCGTCATCCAGGTTCTGAAAACCGTTGCCCGCGGCCTCCACCACAATGATCCCCTTCATGGCGGCGTAGCGGATCGCAGCGAAATCGTCGGGCCACCACTCGATGGCGATGAAGCCTAGCTGGCCCTGCCGTGGATTGGGCGCGTTCGGACCCGGCCGGTGTATCTCCAGCAGGATGATGTCGCCCGGGCCGAGCTTGTCCGCCGCCGCCTTGATGGCCTGTGAGGAGGATTGCCCGGTAAACGACGAGGCGCTGATGGAGGAGTCGGGTGCGATGCCAACCACGCCGATCGAATTCCGATCCGCGCTGATGACGCCCACCACCGCGGTGCCGTGATTGGTGTCCGTGCCGTTGGAGCCGGCCACGACGCCGCCCTGATTCTGGAGGAGGTCCTCGTGCGTGAATCGCCACCCCCATTCGCAGTCGATCACCCGGACGCCCGAGCCGGACCCGCCCGGCAGAGTCCAGGCGAAAGTGGCATCGATCCCGCCGGGCGTCTGTGCCAGGTAGCCCTGCCGGTCCATGAAGTTGGGCGTGGCCGGAGGAGCGTCGGCGGCGTCCGGCTGCATGTCGTTAATGGCCGCCGCCATTTGCGGTCCGGGGCTGGCCGGTGGCTCTCCGGCAGGCTTCACGTAGGCC
>JBBQLF010000593.1:0-3268 GCA_038327695.1 Bryobacterales bacterium | reverse complement strand
ACCTGCACAGTCTCTGGGATACCCCGCTCCTGGCCACGGCCGAGCAACGGGACCAGCAGCTCAAGGCCGCGCTCGAGAAGAAGGCTGGTTTCTTTGAGCGCCGGCGCCTTGCCAAAGGCTCGTTCGCCGATTGGGTCTGGCAGACGCACGCCGCTTCCCGCGATACCGCCTACGCCATGCTTCCGCCAGCCCGTCCGGCTGTTGCCGGCGCCGATTATCTGGCCAAGGCGTTACCTGTCGTCCGGCTCCAGATCCGTCGCGCGGGCGTCCGGCTTGCCCAAGTCCTCAATAACACACTCGGCCAGTGAGTCATTTGCAACGCCTTATCAATGACTTACCAAAAATGGAATACCAGCCGCAGCCCCAGGGCCTCGTGCTACAATTTTCAGTAGGAACCTGCAATGGGACGTTGTGAATCGTGCAACTTTGTCACCGTCCGCGCGTCTAACTGATCAGAAGCCGTTTGGGCTTGACTGTGCGAGACTGATTCTGGCGTGAGATCTGAGAGATATGGCAGCGCAATATCCTAGCCCCGAGAACGAGCCCAACCCGGCTGGACAGGTCCCTGCTGGTTCGGCCGCAGATGGCCCCTTGTCCGGCGCTCTGCGCCTCCAAGAGGGCTACAAGCCTTGGTATCTGGCCATTTTCGCTAACCTCAAGGACAACGCGAATTTCGAAAAACAGGCCCCTCTGCAGGTGACGTTCCGCCCGCTGTCGGAACAGGACCTCCTCAACAGCGATGATCGTTCCTTGCGCCAACTGGCTGAGGTGCAACAGAGAAAGTCGTTCTTTGCCTCCTTACGCGACAACGTCGGTTCGCTCTTCACGTCTGAGAACCTGCCCCCGCTTCAATTGACCTCCCGGCCGCTGACGGAAGAAGAACTGAAGGGTTCCTCCAATTCAATCCTGGAACAGGCCACGCTACCCTGGTACCGGACCTTCTTGGGCAACTGCAAAGACCTGCTCTTCCCGGAGAAGTTGCCGCCACTGCAGGTGACCTCCAAGCCCCTGCCCGTCCGCGAGCTATTCAGCCGCGATGAGTACCGCGGCAAGTCCCAGATCATGTCGGTGTTCGTGCACATTGCCTTGGTAGCGCTGGCCCTCTTCCTCGGCACCAACAAGACCGTCCAAACGGCCGTCAAGAACACGGTCAGTCTGGTTGCGCCGGACCTGGACCCCTTCATGCCGAAGATGGCAGTGAAGGATAAGGCGATGGGCGGCGGCGGTGGCGGCGGCGACAACTCGCCCCTGCCAGCCAGCAAAGGTAAGCTACCTCGTCCGGATCTTAAGCAGTTCACTCCGCCCATGGCTGTGGTGAACAATGACAACCCGCGCCTGATCATGGAGCCCACCATTATCGCTCCCCCGGACGCCAATCTCCCTCAGGTGAATCTCCCAATGTACGGCGATCCTTTCGCCAAGGCTGGCCCCCCGTCCAACGGGCCCGGGTCTGGTGGCGGAATCGGAAGCGGTTCGGGCGGCGGTGTGGGCTCAGGTGAGGGCGGCGGATTCGGACCTGGCAAGGGTGGTGGCTTCGGCGGCGGAGCATTCCGCATCGGCGGCGGTGTCAGCGCTCCAGTCCCCATCTTCAAGGTTGAGCCGGAGTACTCCGAAGAGGCCCGCAAGGCTAAGTTCCAAGGCACCGTCCTGCTAGCGATCGTGGTGGATGAGTCCGGCCAGACCGGCAACGTCCGGGTTGTCCGCGCCCTCGGCATGGGCCTCGATGAAAAAGCCATGGAAGCCGTTCGCAAGTGGCGCTTCAAGCCCGGCTACAAGGACGGGAAGCCCGTCGCCGTGATGGCCAACGTGGAAGTCAACTTCCGTCTTCTCTAAACGCCCGCCCCCGCAAGAATGGACCGGCCGCACGGCCGGTCCTACCCCTTCCAGATCGGCCAGCGGGTGGCCACCCGTCCGGCAGTCCCCGCAAGAATGGACCGGCCGCACGGCCGGTCCCAAGCCTTTTCCACCTCAACCCCCGGCGGCGCCTTCACGTCGATCATGAGGCCGGAAGCCTCGCTTCGCTCCACCCGAACTTCAATCAGCCCTTTCGGATGGGGCACTACCCCGCTCACCCTCTGGAGCGGGCCCAGATGTGGTGTGACCCGGATCTTTCGGAACCCCGGTGCGGCTGAGTCTACGCCCAGCACTGTCCGGAAGAATTCGATATTCGGGCTCGCCCCCCAGGCATGGCGGTTAGAGCGCGTCGTCGGGGAGTCCACCTCCGCCCACGTGGTCAACCCTTCTTTTCAGCATGAACTCCCACGTGCCCAGACGATTCAGATACTCGTTTCCGAGGCCTGCCTTCACCATGGCCCGGTCCAGGTAGTACCGGAAATACACGGTGCATTGATGCAGGTTCTTGTCCGCTGCCACCCGCTGCATCAAGTCCCGTTGCTCAACGGTCTCGGCCACATCCGCCAGGACGGCCAGCACGTTGGCATGTTGTGAGAATTAGCTGTGCGCCAAGTCCTCACTGTACATCTTCCTCCCAGCGCTCCAGAACCCCTCGCGGATGGCCCGTGCCAACCGCACCGCCTGCACCTTGAACCGCCCTGCAAACTGCGTGTCGCCCACGGCCGCTTCCAACTCGCCGGCCCACTGTAGTGCCAGCACCAACTGCAACTCGATCGACGCCGGCATTGTCTCCGCCTCCGATGGCGGCCGCCCCATCGGCTACTTCTCCACCCAGTCCACATAGTTCCACCACGGCATTGCGCCCAGCAGTCCGGTGTCTGTTGAGAAAACTTGTGTACCAGCCCAGAACAGCGCGTACACCCGGCAGCATCTGACACACGAACGCCGCATTGTCCACATACCAGCAGTAGTCGTGGACCATGCCGATCCACCACAGGCGGGCGGAATGTACTGCTGCATTGCGCTGGGCGCCCGCGAATAGGTTGCCCCTTCCGACGTGCGGGAGCTGTCAAGCTGTTCAAGCGCATTCCGCATCAGCCGGTGGTCGCCGGTCATGTACAGCGAAACCAGCGCCTTGATGCGCGGGTCGCCCGCATACTGCAACTGCTCGTAGTACGGGCAGTCCATATAGCTCTCGTGCGCGCACAGCCGCGCCGTTCGCCAGCCCACCTCCAGGATCCTCTGGTGTAGTGGATTGCCGGACTCAAACCGCGCTGTTCGGCGACAATTAGACTCGGCCAAAACGGCAATTACTTGCAGCCGGCTGTCACCAGTGAGAGGTGCCTACTGAGGCGCGCTGCAGTCAGCGCCGGGACTGAAATAGCTTGGGCTGGCATCATGCGGCAAATCCTGG
>JBBQLF010000592.1:0-3308 GCA_038327695.1 Bryobacterales bacterium | reverse complement strand
CCAGTTGTACAGCAGCGAGGCCCCCATCAGATGCAAGACTTCCATCCACCCGAACTTCTCCCGATGCGGGCAATCGGTGAGCGAGTGCTGCAGGTTGCTCCGCACGGCAGTGTCGATCAGCGTGTGGATCCGCTCAAACAGCGCATTGGAACTGGAGAACTCGCCCGTCCGCGCCGCGTCCAGGTGCACGAACTCGCCCTCCAGTTTTTCCACCTCGGCCGTCGTCTCCACCTGCACGTACCGGAAGCCGTAGTAGGTGAAGCGTGGCGTCCAGACCTCCTCGCCGCCGCCCTTCAGCGTATAGAGAAACCACACCGGCCCGCCGGAGGAACGCTGCGTCACCAGGCCCTCGCTCGTCAGCAGTTCCCCGGGGATCATCTTCACTTGCGCGCCGTTGGCGCCCCGCACGCGCAACTTCGGCCAGCCGGCGAAGTTCAGCCCCAGATCGTAGACCCGGACACCGGGCTTCGGCTCGGTGACGCGCGCGGTGCCCAGCGTCCTCTGCACTTTGATCGGCGGGCTGGACTGCGCCCTCAGCACGCCCCCGGGGGCCTCGCCCGTCGTCACCCGCCGCCACGTCGAATCGTCAAAGCCCGGCGCGTCCCAGCCTGTCTGCTCCAACCGCGCGTCGTAGTCCTCGCCCCCATAGATGCAGGAAAACGTAATCGGGCCATCGGCCGCGCGCCAGGAGCCATCGGTGGTGACGTCGCGCACGCTGCCGTCGGCGAACTCCAGATGCAGATGCAGCGTCAGCCGCGGGTGGCCGAACGAGCCCGTGTACTTCGTGTACCGCCCCCCGGCCACGTTGTAGAAGCCGTTGCCCAGCATCACGCCCAACGCGTTCGCGCCAGGCCGCAGCATCGCCGTCACATCAAACGTCTCGTAGTAGACTGTCGCCCGGTAGTTCGTCCAGGCCGGCGCCAGCACATGGTCGCCGGCCTTCACGCCGTTGATGTGCAGTTCATGAAATCCGACGCCCGCCACCAGCACGACGGCCCGCCGCAGGGCCCGGTCCACCGTCACCTCTTTGCGGAACAGCGGCAACGGCCCGGAGCGCAGGGCGTGCTCCGGATGGCTGATCCAACCCGCGCGCCACGCCTCGCCGGCCAGGGCCATCGTCCATTCGGCGGGCTCGCTGTAGGCCGAGGCCACGCCCGCGCCATCCCACACCCGCACCTTCCACCAATACCGCTGAAACGGCGCCAGCGGCTTGCCCGCGTACGCAATCCAGGTCGTCTCGTTCGACGCCACCCGGCCCGAATCCCACCAATCCCCCGCCCCCGCCGCCAGCTTCTCCGGCGAAGCCGCCACCAGGATCTGATACGCCTTCTGCGTCTGGTTCTGCTCGGCCGACTTTAGCTTCCACCCCAGCCGCGGCTGGACCGCGTCGATGCCAACCGGATTCGCGCGCGCCTCGCACTCCAGCCCGTACGGCGTAATCGCCGCGCTCGCCGCGGCCGCGCCGGCAACCAGCAGCAGCAGCGCTCTCATCGCGTCCCCGCGCCGGCAAACGTCACCCGGTACATCGCCCCGGCCGCGCCGGCAACTAGCAGCAGCGGCAGCGCTCTCATCGCGTCCCCGCTTCGGCAAACGTCACCCGGTACATCGCCCCGGCTCGCGCCGTCCAACCCCCTTCCACCAGCGGCACCGCGCGCGGGCCTTCCCGCATTTCGGCCACCATCTGGCCCTTCGGCGCGCGCAGTTTCAATGGCACGGCCAGCGCGCAGCGCAGCGTCGCGCCCGTGGCCTTGCCGCCGGCCCACGTCAGATCCACCGTCACCCCCTGCCGCGCGCGCAACCCCTTGTAGGAGCCCGCTTGCCACACCGCCGGCAGCGCCGGCAGAAAGTGGATCGCCCCGTCGTGGCTGCCCAGCAGCATCTCCGCCACCGCCGCCGCGCCGCCGAAGTTGCCGTCAATCTGGAAGATGAACGAATTGCCGGCCGGGTGCGTGTCAAACAGATTCGGCGCCGTGCTCTTCAGCAGCAGCATGGTCAGCGACTCGTGCGCCCGCTCCCCGTCTTCCAGCCTCGCCCAGAAGTTGATCGCCCATGCCCGGCTCCAGCCCGTGTAGGCGCCGCCCGCCGCCAGCCGCCGCTCCAGCGAGATCCGCGCCGCCTTGGCCAGCGCGGGCGTCCGCCGCGGCGTGATCGCATTGCCCGGATGCAGCCCGTACATATGCGACATGTGACGTTGGCCCGGCTCCGGCTCATCGAAGTCCTTGGACCATTCCATCAACTGCCCGTGCTTGCCGATTCCGTGCGCCGGCAGCCGCCGCCGCGCCGCCTCCACCCGCTGCCGGAACTCCTCGTCCACGTTGAGGATCTTCGCCGCCTCGCCGCACGTCGAGAAGATCTCCTCGCACAGCGCGATGTCCATGGTGCAACCCGCGCTCGTCTGCGCCGTTTTCCCATCCGGCCCGCGAAACGTGTTCTCCGTCGAAAACGACGGACACGTGGTCAGTTGCCCGTCCGGCCCCTCAATCAGCCAGCCCAGGCAGAACTCGGCCGCCCCTTTCATCAGCGGGTACGCCCGGCTCCGCAGAAACTCCTTGTCCCCCGTAAACAGGTAGTGCTCCCAAAGATGGGAGCAGAACCACGGCGCGCTCATCGGCCAGTTCGCCCACGTCGGTGCGCCCGCGCCGTAGTGGCCCACCGGCGCCGATTGCCGCCAAATGTCCACGTTATGATGCGACACCCACCCGCTCAGGCCGTAATTCACCTGCGCCGTCCGCGCCCCATTCCGGCTCAGCTCCTCAATCAACGAAAACAGCGGCTGGTGGCACTCGCTCAGATTGCCCGTCTCGGCGTGCCAGTAATTCATCTGCGCGTTGATGTTGGCGGTCCAGTTGGCGGACCACGGCGGGCGAATCTCCGTGCTCCAGATCCCCTGCAGATTGGCCGGCTGCGTGCCCGGGCGCGAACTGGCAATCAGCAGATACCGGCCGTACTGGAAGTACATTGCCAGCAGATGCGGATCCGGCTGGGTCTTCAGCCGTTGCAGCCGCTCGTCCGTTGCCAGCAGTGCCGCCTCGCCGCCGCCCAGCTCCAGTGTGACCCGCCGGAACAGCGCGCGATGATCGGCCACGTGCGATGCGCGGAAGGCTGCGTACGGCCTCCGCCCGGCCGCCTCCAGACGGTTCCGGCAGCCGGCCGCAATTGTCTCGGCCGAACCATCGGGCAGATGATCGAATCCCTGGAAGCCCGTGCCGGCGGTGATCAGCAGCGTAGCCGCGCTGGCCCCTTTCAGCGTCAGCACGCCGTCCGCCACTGAAACCGTGCCACCGTCGCCAATCACCTGTAGCCACACC
>JBBQLF010000591.1:0-3310 GCA_038327695.1 Bryobacterales bacterium | reverse complement strand
CTGGTACTGGAAGGAGCGCCTGGCGTGAAGATGAGCTGGCAGAATTTCAACCTCAGGCTGGTCCAATCCGATGGGATGTCTTTCGGTGCCGGGCGGCCCACTGTGAGCGAGGATGGCGCGTTCAGCCTGCGCAACAGCATGCCGGGCAAGTACCTTCTCGAAGTTCGCGGGCCACAGCCTGAGCGGACGTACCTGGCCTCCATCCGGATCGGCGACGCGGAGTATTTGGGCAAGGAGATTGACCTTACGAGCGGGGCGCCCGGCCCGATCAAGGTCATCTACCGCAATGACGGAGCGAGGGTCAGCGGCCGGATGGAAGGCGCGGCCGGCCCAGCCGGCATGGCCGTTCTGGTGCCGGTGGAGCCCCACCTGCGGCGCAGGGAGCAGATGCCGGCGGCGCCTATCCGGCCCGATGGGCCGTTCGTTATTGGGCCCGCCGTCCGGCCGGGGGAGTATCTGGTCTGCCACATTTTGGGCAGCTACCAGACGCTGGCCGAAGAGGGTGAGCCACCGAAGGAAGCGATGGAGGGGCGGTGCGTTTGACGGCGGAGCCGGGCGGCACGCACAGCGTGCCATTGAAGGCGCTCGACCCAGCACAGAGACCATGAAACCATACGTATTATTGCTCGCGAGTCTGTTGGGCGCTGGCGCGTTGCCGGCGCAGGATCCGCCGAAGGGTGTCATCGAGGGCATCGTGGTGGATGAGGTGACGGGCGAACCGGTGCGGCGCGTCTCTGTCGCGTTGCATGGACAGCGCGCGGACAAGCAACCGGAGTCTACCCAAGTGAGGACGCAGGCCGATGGGCGTTTCCGCTTCGAAGGACTGGAGGCGGGCTCGTATTATCTGACGGCTAACCGGAGCGGCTACCTCAGTCCGCGCGAACGGGGTGGAGCCACACCGGTCCAACTCTCGTCTGGCGAACAGAAGACCGGGCTAACCCTCAAGCTGGTGGCCCAGAGCATCATTTCCGGGCGTGTCTTTGACGAAGAGGGCGACCCGGTGCAAGGCGCGCAGATCCAGGTGTTCCAACGGCAGAAGATGGCCGGCAAGCTGCGATGGCAGCCGGTCAACGGAAGCGCGACCAATGATCGGGGCGAATTTCGAGTGACTGGACTTGGTGCGGGTGAGTACGCGGTTTCGGCCAATTACCGGGACCCTGGACCCCAAGTGAATCCCAAAGCAAAGGCGCTGCCGCCGGTGTACGCCACCACGTACTATCCGAATTCCGCCGGCCTGAATTCGGCGCAGGGGGTGGCGGTGCTGAAGGGCACCGAGACGGCCGGAATCGATCTGCACTTGCGCCGGGAGTCCGCCTACCGCGTCCGTGTGCGGGTAGAGGGAGTGAGCGCCGAGTTGCTGCGGGTGACCAGTGTGAATTTGCAACCGCGGGATCCGAGTGAGGGCTATGCCCGCATGGGGTTCGGCAACCAGCAACTGGAGCCGGGGTTGTATGAACTGGTGGGTGTGCGCGCGGGCTTCTGGTATGTGCAGGCGCAGCTGTTCCAGCAGGGCGCGGAACCGATGATCGGCATTACGCCGATCGAGGTCTCCACGGGCGATCTCACGGACGTGGTTGTCCGGGTGGGCGCTGGGCAACAGCTCACCGGCATGTTGGTTTTCGAAGGGACGCCGGCGGTCAAGATGAACTGGAAGAACTACAACGTCAGGCTCATCGCGACCGAGGGGACGAACTACGGTGGCGGGCGGCCCAGTGTGACTGAGGATGGCGCCTTCACCGTCCGCTACAACGTGCCAGGGAGCTACCGGCTGGATGTGCAGGGACCACAGCCGGATAAGACCTACCTGGCGTCGATCAAGGTGGGCAGCGAAGAGTACTTCGGCAAAGAGATCGAGCTGACAGCCGGGCCGCCCGGCCCCTTCAAGATCATCTACCGGAACGACGCAGGCAAGGTGAGCGGCACTCTGGAAGGAGCGGCCGCAGAACCGGGCATGGCTGTCCTGGTCCCGGTGGAACGCCACCTGCGCCGCCTGGAGTACATGCCGGCGGTACCCATCCGGGCCGGCGGCGCGTTCGAGTTTAACAAAGTGCGGCCCGGCGAATACCTGCTCTGCCACCTGGCGGGCAACTATCAGACGCTGGCGGAGGAGGGTGAACCGCCGAAGGAATCGATGGACGCGGCGGTGCGGATCAAAGTGGAACCCAACGGCGCGCACAGCGTGCAGGTGAAAGCGGTCCGGCCGGCCCCCCAACAGCCATGAAGCGGGCTGTCTTCCTGCGGCTGGGCCTGCTGATTGCGGTGGCACTGGCCGCACAGGATTTGCTGAAAGACGTCATTGCGGGTACCGTTGTGAACGAGGTGACCGGCCAGCCCATCCGCCGCGCCAGCGTCGTGCTGAGCGGCAGCGAGGAGGGCAGGCGCGTGACTCCGGCCGCCGCGGAGACGGGGGCAAACGGCGTCTTCCGGTTTGAAGGACTGCGGGTGATCGCTGATCTGCTCCGCTCCGCTGAACTACCGTGACCGGAGAGCCGCGCCCCGGCGCCTGGGCGCAGTCTAGGATGGACCCACCGGGCCTGGGCCAGCGCAATACGACGCTCAGACGCCACGATGCCAGAGGGGCGCCCAAGGGGGCTTGCAGTGCCGGAAGCAATCCGGCTGCCCCTCACCGCCGCAGCGCGGCCAGCACGGGCTGGTAGACCGGGTGCAACCACGTCTGATAATCGGCGATCCGCCCGTGCATTGCCTGGGAATACAGCTCACGCAGTTTGCCAGTCAGGAAGCCGACCTGGCCCAGCCCCACCTGGCGGTGATCCACCTTGGTGATGGGCGCCACCTCCACAGCAGTGCCGGTCAGGAAGAGCTCGTCGCAGATGTAGAGTTCGCTGCGGTCCATGGAGCGCTCCACCACGTCCATGTGCAACTCGCGCCGAGCCAGATCAATGATGGAGGCGCGCGTCAGGCCTTCCAGGATGTTGTCCGACGGCGGCGGCGTGATGAGCTTGCCATTGCGCGCCATGAAGAGATTGCAGGTGGCGCCCTCGGCCACATGGCCGTTCTGGTTGAGGAGGATGGCCTCGTCGAAGCCGTTGGCGTGAGCCTCAGTGGTGGCGAGCACGGAGTTCACGTAGGCGCCGCAGATCTTGGCACGGGCGGGGATGGCGTCGTCTTCCACGCGCCGCCACGAGACGACACCGGCGTGGATCCCCTTGGCACTGTCCATGTATGTGCCGAACGGAACGGTGACCAGCGCGAAGTCAGAATGCCCGTCCGGCCGCACGCCAATCCGCGCCGACGACATGTAGGACAGGGGACGCACATACACATCGGTCCGAAAATGATTCAAACGAAT
>JBBQLF010000590.1:0-3311 GCA_038327695.1 Bryobacterales bacterium | reverse complement strand
CCGCAAGGACCGCATCCCCACCATCTGGTGTCCGGGTTGCGGCATCGGCACCACCGTGAACAGCTTCGCTTACGCGCTGCTGGGCACCGGCATCAATCTGAAGAAGACGGCCATTGTCAGCGGCATCGGCTGCTCCGGCCGGGTGAGCGGCTACATGGCGCTGGACTCCTTCCACACCACCCACGGCCGCGCCATTCCCTTCGCCACCGGTCTGAAGCTGGCCAACCCGGAACTGAACGTCATCGTCTACTCCGGCGACGGCGATCTGTCGTCCATCGGCGGAAACCATCTGGTCCACGCCGCGCGCCGCAACATGGACCTGCTGGTGGTCTGCATCAACAACATGATCTACGCCATGACGGGCGGGCAGGCTGCGGCCACCACGCCCGGCAACTCCCTGTCCACTACCACGCCTTACGGCAGCTTTGAGCCGGAACTCTGCTTGCCGCAACTGGTGGACGCCTGCGGCGCCGTATTCGTCGCGCGCTGGACCGCATTCCACGTCAAGCAACTGGAGCGTACCATGGCCAAGGCGCTCACCAAGAAGGGCTTCCGCTTCATCGAAGTGGTAACGCCCTGTCCCACGCTCTACCAGCGCCGCAACAATCTGGGCGACGGCCTGACGGCCATGGTGGACTACAAGACCCGCAGCAAGATCAAGAACGGCGCGCCCACCTATGAGGTGGCCATGCAGCCCGGCGGCGATATCATCGTCGGTGAGTTCGTAAATCGCGAGCGGGAGGACTATCTCACGCGCATGCGCCGTCAACTGGGGTCGCACTACTGCGAATTCCCGCCACAGATGGAAGAGGAAGAACCCGAGGGGTGCTGTTCGGAATGCTGAAAGAGATCCGCATCGCAGGTTTCGGCGGGCAAGGCGTCATCCTGTCCGCCCACATCATCGGCCGGGCCGTCGCTCTGCATGAGAACGGCTACGCCACCATGACGCAGAACTACGGACCGGAGGCGCGCGGAGGCGCGGCCAGCGCCGCGCTGGTCATCAGCGATCAGCCCGTCCTGTTCCCCTATGTCGCCAATCCGGATATCCTCGTCGTTCTCTCCCAGGAGGCGTTCACACGCTTCACGCCTGAGGTGAAGGAGGGCGGCGTGCTGCTAGTGGAAGAGGACATGGTCCGTATGGAAAACATTCCACAGCACTTGCGGGTCTACAGCATCCCGGCCACGCGCATCGCCGAGGAACTGGGCAAGAAAATGATCCTCAACGTGGTCATGGTGGGCTTCTTCTGCGCCATTACCGGCGCGCTCAGCCATGAAGCCTGCCGGAAGGCGGTGGCCGATTCCGTGCCCGCGAAGTTCCTGGATCTGAACCTGAAGGCCTTCGACCGGGGCTTGCAATTCGGGAAGGACCTTCTGGAAAAGGGGACGAAATCCGACATGGACGCCGAGCCGGAAGCGATTCTGGAGTCTGCCAGCTGAGCTTCGACTTTCGGGGTAAGACAGCGGTGGTGACGGGCGCGGCCAGCGGGATCGGCTGGGCCCTGGCCCGCGCCTTCGCCCGCGAGGGCATGAATGTGGTCCTGGCCGATCTGGCGCCAGCGCCACCCCTGGACAGCGCACTCTTCGTGCGGTGCGACGTCACGTCGCAGGGGCAGGTCGAGTCGCTCGCCAACGCCGCCCGCGCCCGCTTCGGCCCCATTCACATTCTCTGCAACAACGCCGGCATCTCGGCCGGAGGCCAGCCCGTTTGGGCTACGCCCGCCGCGGAATGGGACCGCCTCTTCGCCGTCAATCTGAACGGCGTCCTCCATGGCCTCCGAGCCTTCGTGCCCGGTATGATTGTGCACAACGAACCCGCACACATCGTCAATACAGCCTCGCTGGCCGGCCTGGTGCCGCTCCCCGGCGCCGCCGCCTATGGCGTCTCCAAGCGCGCCGTCATCGCCTTGTCCGAAGCCTTGCGGCTGGAACTGCGCCAGGCCGGCGCGCCCATCGGCGTCTCCGTCCTCTGTCCGGCCGCCGTGGCGACGGCCATAGCGGACTCCTCGCCCGATCCCAAACTGCGCGCGGTGATCGCGGCCGGCATGCCGCCGGAAGAGGTGGCGGCACAGACCCTCGCCGCCATACAGGAAGACCGCTTCTGGATCTTCCCGCATGACGCCTCGCTGCCGGTGCAGGACCGTTACGCGCAGGATTTGCTGGCCCGCAACCCGCCCGGGTTCTACTTCTGAGTCCTGGAGGTTGCCGCCAGCGCCCTTCTCGCCAGGCGGAAAGGCTCGCTCCACCTGAGCCAGGCTCTTGGAGCGGCTGGAGGTTGCCGCCAACGCCCTTCTCGCCAGGCGGAAAGGCTCGCTCCACCTGAGCCAGGCTCTTGTAGCGGCTGGAGGTTGCCGCCAGCGCCCTTCTCGCCAGGCGGGCCGTCGTTCGGCCCTGAATGATAGGCCTAACCCTTTCTGCCCCAGACCAAGCTAATCTAAGATTGGAGCGTAAGGATGAGTCGAGTAGAGCGCATAGAGGGACACGTGAAGAGTCTCAGCCTGGAAGAGCTGAAGGCTTTTCGCGATTGGTTCGCCCGTTTTGATGCTCAGCTGTGGGATCAGCAAATTGAGAGCAACGCCGGCGATGGAAAGCTGCTATCGCTTGCGCAGCGCGCTCTGAAGGACCATGAGTCGGGCCGGTCAACAACTCTGTGATCCACCATGCAGCTCCCGACTATTGGGGCGCATAGCGGGCGCTTCCGCCGGAGATTCGGGCCCTCGCAGATCGAGCGTTCGCTCTGCTGAAGCCGGAATCGTATCACCCCTCGCTGCACCTGAAGAAAGCGGGCAGGTTCTGGGCCGTACGGGTTGGACTTCACTATCGGGCTTTGGGAATCGAAGTGGAAGACGGAATACTCTGGTTTTTAATTGGAACTCACGCGGACTATGATCGACTCGTCAGATAGGGCTGTCTTCGCCAAAGTCCGGTAGTCCAACCCTGAACAGGTGCCGAGCCCAAGCCATTCGCCCAGCGGCCCGGCCCGCTCCTACTCTACGGCAACGCCGTCTTCCAACCACATCAGGGCACCGGAGCGGAGCGCACGGAGTCCAACCAAACATGCTTCAGCGTGCCGGATTCGCTGGCGGCTTGCTGGCGAATCTTCACCGTCCGATCCCGCTGGCATACGGACTTCCCGGCGTGGTAACGGTGAGACGGATTCGTGTAGTTGATCTTCACTGGAGTGTCGCCGCCGAGCTATCAGAATCCGACCTTGACCTTCCAGGTCACGACGGGCGTGTCCGGGCGGCGTTGAGCCTCCGATACAACGACAAGCGGTTTCTCGCTTAAGGGCTATGTGCTTCACTCAGGTAGCC
>JBBQLF010000589.1:0-3317 GCA_038327695.1 Bryobacterales bacterium | reverse complement strand
CGCTCGAAATCAAGAACGCCTATTTCAATATCGAGCGGCTGGGCGTGATCGTCCGCCGCTATGTGCTCAACCAGTACGGCACCACCACGTCGCCGCTGCACGGGGGCCTGCCCACCGATCGCTGCGTGGCCGAATGGAGCATCAATGGCGAGCGGGCGCAAGCCGTGCTGGCGGGGGAGGCCGCGGTGCGCCCGGAGATCCAGGCGCGCATTGCCATCCCGGGCGACATTGACGTGATCCGCGCCAACCAACCCAAACGCGCCCGCGAGATCCAGGCCGGCGTCAGCAAGCGCTTCCAGGAGTACCTCGCCGGTGGCCTGGCCGTCGTCGGCTTTGACAGATCGAAGGAAACGGGCACGTACCTGCTGGGACCATGGAATTCCAAATAGAAACCGTTCGACTTCATTGGATCGAGATGCCGCTGGTGCATTTCTTCGAGACCAGTTTCGGACGCACGTACTCACGCAAGATGATTCTGGTGGAGGTCTGCTGCGGCGGCGAGTCCGGCTGGGGCGAGGTCACCTGCGGAGAGCATCCCTACTACAACGAGGAATGGACTGAAGGCGCCTGGGCGCTGTTGAACCACTACGTTGTGCCGTCCGTGCTGGGCAAGTCCCTCACGTCCGCAGCCGGGGTTGCCGCCCTCACCGCCGGCATGAAGGGCCACCGCATGACCCGCGGAGGACTGGAAGCGGCCTGCTGGGATCTGGAGGCGCGCCTGGCGGGTGTCCCGCTCTGGAAGCTGATTGGCGGCGGCGCCCACACTGCCATTGCCTGCGGCGTCTCCATCGGCATCCAGGACAGCGTGCCGCAATTGATCGAGAAAATCCGGCGGGAAGTGGATGCGGGCTACCAGCGCATCAAGATCAAGATCAAGCCCGGTTGGGACGTGGATGTGATCCGCGCGGTGCGCCGCGAGTTTCCCTCCATCCGGCTGATGGCCGACGCGAACTCGGCCTACACACTGGCCGATATCGATCATCTGAAGCGGCTGGACGAATTCGAGCTGATGATGATGGAGCAGCCCCTGGCGCATGACGAGATCATCGATCACGCCCGGCTTCAGCGCGCGCTGGCCACGCCCATCTGCCTGGACGAGTGCATCCGCACGGCGCACCACGCCCGGCAGGCCATCGAGCTGGGCGCGTGCCGCATCGTCAATATCAAGCTCGGCCGGGTCGGCGGCTTCACGGAAGCCAAGGCCGTGCACGACGTTTGCGCCGCGGCCGGGATCCCGGTGTGGTGTGGCGGCATGCTGGAATCCGGAGTCGGCCGCGCGCACAACATCGCGCTCTCCACGCTGCCGAACTTCGTTTTGCCGGGCGACGTTTCCGCCAGCCGCCGGTACTGGCGGCGCGACGTGATTGATCCCTGGGTGGAGGTCTCGCCGCAGGGCACCATCGCCGTGCCCGACGGTCCCGGTTTCGGCTATCACCTGGACCGCGACTTTCTGCGGAGTGTCACCGTGCGAGGGGAGACTCACGCCGCCTAGTGCCACCTTCCCACAGAAAGCTCTACGGCCTGATCGCGATGATGACGTTTTTCTGGAGCATCAACTACGTCGTCGCCAAGATCGCGCTCCGCTCCTTCCCGCCGCTGTTGATTGGGCCTCTGCGCGCCGCCGCCGCGGCCGCCTTGCTGATGCCGGTCTTCTTCTTCCGCCGGCCCGGCCCGGGCGAGCGCTGGCAGCGCCGCGAGATTGTCGAACTGGCACTGCTTGGCGTCTTCGGCATTACGCTGAATCAGGTGTTCTTCGTTGTCGGCATGAACAGCACCAGTGTGGCGCACGCCGCGCTGGTCATTGCCACCACGCCGCTGCAGGTGCTGGCCCTGGCCGCCCTCCGGGGCCAGGAGCGGATCACGGCCCGCAAGCTGGGCGGCCTGGCCGTCGCCATCGCCGGCATCGCCGTGTTGAACCTGGGCCGGGAGACACGCGGCGCGTCGTTGAAGGGTGATTTCTTCGTGTTCCTGGCCTCGTTCTGCTTCTCGCTCTACACCGTGTTCGGCAAGGAAGTCACCCGCCGCCACAGCATCATCACCGTCAATGGGATCGGCTATCTGGCCGGCGCCCTGGCGGGTGCGCCGCTGCTGATCCAGCAGTCCTGGGGCTTCGACTTCGGCTCGGTAGCCGCCTCCGGCTGGTGGGCGCTGGCCTACATGGCCATCCTGTCCTCCATCCTTTGCTACATGATTTTCTACTACGCGCTGAACCACATGTCCGCCACGCGGCTGGCTGCGTTCTCTTACGTGCAGCCGGTCATTGCCTCGCTGGCCGGGTTGCTCATCCTGCGCGAACCCATCACCCTGCCCATCGCCGCCGGCGGACTGCTGGTACTGAGCGGCGTGTGGGTTACCGGGCGAGGCTGATCCACATGGCCGGCTTTCTGCGACTGCTGAAAGAGAATCGCAACTACCGCCTCACCTGGTCCGGCCAGGTGGTGAGCGAAGTGGGCGACAACTTCAACAACATCGCCGTCTTCGCGCTGGTGATGGAGCAGACGCATTCGGGCCTGGCGGTGAGCGGCGTCATGCTGGCCCGCGCCGTGGCCATGCTGTTCGCCGGCCCGGTGGCGGGGGTCTTGCTGGACCGCATGGACCGCCGCCGCGTGATGGTTCTCAGCGATCTGGCGCGCGCCGTCATCGCGCTGCTGTTCGTGTTGGCGGTTTGGTGGCACTCCACGCCGCTGCTGCTTCTGCTGAGCGCCCTGCTGATGTTCGCGTCGCCGTTTTTCACCAGCGGGCGCGCGTCCATCCTGCCCGTGCTGGCCAGCAAGGCAGAGTTGCACACCGCGAATTCACTCACGCAGACCACGCAGTGGACTTCGGTGGCGATCGGGTCCTTTCTCGGCGGCGCGATTGCGAAGAGCTTCGGCTATGAGGCGGCCTTCGTCTTCAACGCCCTCTCGTTTGTGGTCTCCGCAGTTTGCATCGGCATGTTGCGAGTGCCGGCCGGCGCCAGCTTCCAGGCCGCGCGGCGGGACCTGCCGGAAGATCGCGTGGCCCGCCCCTGGCGCGAGTATCGCGACGGGTTGCGCTACATGGCCGGCACGCCGCTGATCCTGGCCATCGGGTTGGTCGGGGTGGGCTGGGCCACTGGCGGCGGCGCGGCGCAGATTCTGTTCAGCCTCTTCGGCGAGGTGGTCTTTGGACGCGGCGCGGCGGGCATCGGGGAGGTGTGGGGCTGTGCCGGCATCGGGCTGATTCTGGGCGGCATTGTGGCCAACACCTGGGGTAAGCGGTTGCGCTTCGAGACCTATAAGTGGGTCATCGCCGGATGCTACATCGTGCATGGCGCCACCTATGTGCTGTTCAGCCTC
>JBBQLF010000588.1:0-3335 GCA_038327695.1 Bryobacterales bacterium | reverse complement strand
ACCGCTACGCCTGCGGAAAGCGCCAGCTCCAATCCATCCACATTCCTATCGTCCACGTCGAGGAATGCAAATGCCCCCAGCTCCCGCTGCCCCGCCTTCGCCGAACCGCTGAGCCAATACCTGCCCGGTTCCACACCATCCAAACGGAACCACGATCCCGGCTCCATTTTGGCCGCAAACCAGCGCGAGTACCTCACCGTCCCACCCTGCCTCTCAATCGAATACAACGCCACCATACCATCCGTTACTTCCTCCACCCCCGTCAGCCTGCCTCGGAGGGACGCCACGCGCCTCGGCCTCATGCGGATCTCCAGACCCTTCATTGCCCCGCCCGGCAACATGGTCAGCGGCGGCGCCTCTTCCAATCGCTCAACCCCCGGATAGTACGTCCGCCCATACGTCCGCACCTCAACCGTGCGAAACTCCTCCGCCGTCCCGCCGTCCAGAAACTTCTCCGGCCGTGCCGGCCGCACCACCAGGACATACTCCCCCGGCCGCAGTCCCTTGATCGTAAACGCTCCCTCCCGATCCGTCGTCACCTCTTCGCCGCCGTCCAGCAGCGCGCGTGACCCGGCCTTCACACTCCACACCATCGGCGAAACTCTCATCCCTGCCATCGGCTTCTTTGAATCGGCCTCCACCACGCGCCCCGCCAGCAGTCCCTCCCGCTGCAACGCCACCCGCACTTTGTCCCCCACCTGCACCGTCTTCACCGTCTCGAACGACATCCCAAACTGCACGTACCCCTCGCGCGCCACAAACACCCGCACCGGCACGCCCCGCACCACCCGAACGGTCACCGTCCCTTCGTCCCCGGTCAGCGCCGCCAGCACCTCGGAGGCCGGATCGTCCGCCCCCGCACCCGCTTGCGCGCCCCAGATCTTCGGTCCGGAATAGCTGTACCCCGGGATCAACCGCAGCAGCACCACCTTCGCCCCCGCCACTCCCTGGCCGGTGCTGCCGTCCACCACGGTCACCTGCACCTCGCCCGTCTCCTGCGCTGCGCCCGGCGTAAAGCCCGCCGCCAGCCCGATCGCGGCCATCACCACTACTTTGCCGAGTTCCATATGTCACAAGTTGTAACGGACACCGCGCCGAGTGTCAAGAGCTATATTGGGGTTAGCCAGGATGCAGACCATGAAACGCAATTTCGCCCCGCTCGCGCTCTCTCTGGCCCTCTGCCTGCCCGCCCTGGCCAACTTCATCCCCCCCGGCGCCGCCGGCCAGGAAGCTCCGTCCAAGCAGAAGAAACCCGCCAAACCCGCCCCCTACGTCCCGCCCATCACCGGCGCCGCCTCCGACGGCAAAGTCTCCATCGAAGCCATCGCCTACCTGGACCACGGCGAGATGACCAAGGTGCTCGGCTACGATCCCGGCCCGGGCTTTCTCATCGTTCAGGTCAAGTTCACGCCCGCTGCCGGCGAGAAGATTCAACTCGACCTCGACGACTTCCTCCTCCGCTCCGATCGCTCCGGCGAGAAGTCCCGCCCGCTCGAAGCTGCCCAGATCGCCGGCACTTCCGTCATGGTGGTCAGCTCCCAGGGCGGCTCCCAGGGCACGCCCACGACCGAACAGCGGCGGGTGCCCTACGGCGTCCCCGGCGGCATTCCCGGCGGCACGAACCCCGACGGCTCGCCGCAGGGCATGCCCATGCCGAACCAGTCTCCCAACGCCGGCTCCGCCACCGCCGACACGTCAGACGCCGTCGCCTCCATCGAAGAGCGCGGCAAGAAGAACACCCCCCTCCTCAACGCGCTGAAGGAAAAGATCCTCCCCGCCGGCGAGATCGACAAGGAAGTCTCCGGCCTCCTCTACTTCCAGATCGAAGGCCGCCAGCGCCCCAAGGACATCGAGCTCATCTACCGCAAAGCGCCCCCCCGCGTCAGCGTCCGCTTCATCGACCCCAATAAGAAGAAGTAGCCCATGCACATCGCCGACCTCGACACGCCCGCCATCGTCATCGATCTCGACCTTATGGAGCGCAACCTCCACGCCGTAGCCGACTACGCCCGCCTCCACCACCTCCGCCTCCGCCCTCACACCAAGACCCATAAGATCCCGGCGCTCGGCCGCCGCCAGATTGAACTCGGCGCCGCCGGCCTGGCCGTCGCCAAGTCCACTGAGGCCGAAGTGATGCTCGCCTCCGGCACCCCGGACCTGCTCGTCGCCTACCCGGTCATCGGCCGCCAGAAGCTCCTGCGCCTCTGCCACGTGGCCCAGCAAACCCAGCTCACCGTCTCGCTCGACTCCGTCGCCGCCGCCCGCCCCTTGAGCGACGCCGCCCGCGAAGCCCAGGTGGAAATCGGCATCCTGGCCGAAGTCGACGTAGGTCTCGGCCGAGTGGGCGTGCAGCCCGGCGACGAACTCCTGGCGTTGGTGCAGTCCATCGTCCGCCTGCCCCACCTGCAGTGGCGCGGCATCGCTTTCTACCCCGGCCACATCAAGGACACCACCGCCCACGGCCTGGCGGACCTGGAGAAGCTCCGCCACACCGTCTCCCACATGGTGGAGCAACTCACCACAGCCGGCCACACGCCGGAGATCGTCAGCGGCGGCTCCACGCCGCTGCTCTGGCACTCCCACACCATCCCGCATCTCAACGAAATCCGCCCCGGCACCTACATCTTCAACGACCGCAATACCATCCTCTCCGGCGCCTGCACGCCCGCCCAGTGCGCCGCCACCATTCTCACCACCGTCGTCTCCACCGCAGCCGGCCGCATGATTATTGACGGCGGCTCCAAGACGTTCTCCTCAGACCGTCTGTCCGGCTCGCCGGAAGTCACCTTCGGCGAGATCCGCGAAGCCCCCACCGCCCGCTTCCACAAGATGAATGAGGAGCACGGCTACATCGACCTCCACAACACGGACGCCCAATTCTCAGTCGGCGACCGCGTCCACGTGCTCCCCAACCACATCTGCGTCGCCATGAACCTCCACGAAACCGTCTACGGCATTCGGGGCGGCGATGTGGTCGAAACCTGGCGCGTCGAAGGCCGCGGCAAGCTCCAGTGACGGGCTGTGGGCCTGTTTCGAAATAACCTATCCAACCACCGTTGAAGACGCGCTTGCGCTCCCTCACGGTCGTGGCTCTGTTGAAGACGCGCTTGCGCTCCCTCACGGTCGTGGCTCTGTTACGGACGCGTCTTCATCGGATTTGGCGGCCCGCAGGGCCATGGGGGACTCCCTTACGGTCGTGGCTCAGAAAGCGCTTCTGAGCCGTGCGCGTGAGCAAGCGGTTGGAATCTGGTCCCGAGCCGTGCGCGGGAGCAAGCGGTTGGAATCTGGTCCCGAGCCGTGCGCGGGAGCAAGCGGTTGGAATCTGGTCCCGAGCC
>JBBQLF010000587.1:0-3343 GCA_038327695.1 Bryobacterales bacterium | reverse complement strand
CCTACCCCTTTCGGTGCGTAGAGCTTGTGTCCCGCTATGGAAAGCAGATCCACACCAAGGGCCTTCACGTCTGAGGCGATCTTCCCTACGGACTGCGCGGCGTCGGTGTGAAATACGATGCCGCGAGGCCTTGCCAAGAGGGCCACTTCTTCGACGGGCTGAATGGTGCCGACCTCGTTATTGGCGTGCATCAGCGTGATGAGGATGGTCTCGGGTCGAATGGCGTTCTCGACTTCAGCAGCACGGACGCAACCGTGCTGGTCCACCGCCACGTATGTGACCTCAAAACCGTCTGCCTGCAAGCGTCTGCAGACGTTCGTAACGGCAGGGTGCTCAATCTGGCTTGTGATTATGTGATTTCCCTTGCTGCGCCGCGCAAGAGCGGTACCCCGGATGGCGTAGTTATTTGCTTCGGTCCCGCCGCTGGTGAAGACGATCTCGCCGGGCAGACAATTTAGGACAGAGGCAACTTGCGTTCGTGCCGTCTCGACTGCCTCCCGTGCTACACGGCCGTACGAGTGCGAACTGGACGGATTGCCAAAATGCTCATCGAGATATGGTCGCATCGCTTTGATAACGCGCGGGTCGAGTGGCGTCGTTGCGTTGTAGTCGAGGTAAATCGGTTTCGTGCTTTTGGCCACTGGAAACTCTCCAATCAATGCGCCCGCCGAGAGCGACGCGCCTGCATCGGCTCCTCACCGACGGCTATCGGATATCCTCTGGCGCGCCAGTCCTGGACGCCATCCTCCAGTCGGAATGCTGTGAAGCCTCGGGCCTTTAGTAGCGTGACCGCCTCCACGGCGAGCACGCAGTAAGGGCCACGGCAATAGGCCACAATCTCCCGGTGACGAGGCAGGTCTGCAAGCCGGCGCTCCAACTCTTTCAAGGGGACAGATATCGCGCCTGGCAGGTGCCCGGCCCGGTATTCTTCGAGCGGTCGCACGTCAAGGACGGTGACGGCACCGTCTCTGACTTTGGAAAGAAGTTGTTCGCGATCGACAGGCTGTAAAGCGTCCCGAGATTCCAGAAAACAGCGCGTGATGTCCGCGACCTCAGCAAGGCGTCCTTCGGCTAAGGATCGAAGGGAGCGGAAGAACTCGCATACCTGCTCATCAGCCATACGATAGGTTACGAAGAGTCCGTTCTTTTCTGCCGCTATCAGCCGCGCTTCGCGGAGAGCCTTCAATTGCTGCGACGTATTGGCAATGCCCAGTCCCGCTTCTCTGCCGAGCGTTTCAACCGTGCGGGGACCCTGGCAGAGGAGGTCAAGGAGTTCCAGGCGGCTGGGATTGGAGATGGCTTTGCCGATACGGGCGAATTGCTCGTAGATCGCGGTCTTGAAGCGGCGGTTCCCGGTTGCCATGGCCGATTAGTATTTCACAATATCATGAAATAGTATAATGGCGGGCAGCGTGGTGGCTGCCGTGCTGCATGCTTTGATCGCTCACAGGCAACACCAGGAAAAGCAGAGGGAGGTCGCGGGCGAAGAGCGGATCGAGCCGGGATTCGTGTTCACCAACGAGAAGGGGTCACCGATAGACAGACACAACCTGGCGTACCGGCACTTTCGACCGATTCTGAAAGAAGCTGAACTGCCTCGGATTCGGCTCTACGATTTGCGCCACACGGCCGCAACGCTGTCACTGGCGGCCGGGATCCCCGTCAAGGTCGTGAGTGAGATGCTCGGGCACGCCAGCGTGGCGCTCACGCTGGACGTGTACAGTCATGTGCTTCCGCACATGCAGGAAGAGGCGGTGCAGCGTATGGCTGCTCTGCTCGAAGGGGAGAACGGCGTTGAGTGGCCCGAGCAGGTAGTGAGCGCACAAACAGCCGATCGGCACACTACAGGCACACAACGCAAGACGAAGAAGAGTCAGACTGTGATGTAAGTTGTTGAAAGCGTGGTGGGCTCGACAGAACTCGAATCTGTGACCTCCTGCGTGTCAAGCAGGCGCTCTAACCAACTGAGCTACGAGCCCTTTTGAACGAACATTCCTATGCTACCACGACGGCCACGGAGTGAATGTGCACCTGCGGCACCTCCACCATCCAGGAGTCCCCGATGAGCACTGGCGTCAGCACGGAGCCCTCGGGCACCAGCGTGACGGACTTGGGCTTCTCTTTCCCCTTGCCGAAGTGCAGGCGAATGGGGCCGACCGGCGGGACGAAGTCCGTGGTGGCGAAGTCGCCGGCCACCTGCATATTGGTGGAGTTCAGAAGATGGACCAGGAGTTGGCCGTCCTTGCGGCGCAGGACCACTTCCACGGTGGGCGGCGCCTGGACCCGGACTAGCGGCTGAAAGCGGGGCGCGATGACGGAAGAGAGGAAGGTGCGGAGCGGGGCGGCGTGGGTGGCTGCGTAATTGACACCGAACGGGCCTGGGATCAGGATGATCTCACCCTGGCCGCACGGCGCCGCCGTGGCCGCAGGCAGGCCGTCAGCCCGCGAATCCAACTCGGAGTAACGGCGGGCCAGGACTTTGGCGGTGCCCGGCTGGATGTCCTGCCAGAGGCCCTTGGCGTTGGCCAGCACGGAGCCCTTCAGGAGCGCGGGTTGCTGAGCCGGCTCGCCAGCCAGCGTGACGCCGGCTTCGGTGGCAAACAGAGCGGCGTTGCGCGCTCCGCAGACGACGAGTTTGCCGCCGGCCCTGGCGTAGGCAATCAGCGTATCGGCGACCGCCTGGCCGGAGCCGGCCCAGTCCGGCAGAACGATGACAGGGTACTGCGCCGCGATCCGGGCGAGTTTCCAATCCGGCAGGACGTCGACGGACCACCCGCAACCCAGCAGCGCGTCCAGGCAGCCGCGAGCCGGATCGTTGGCCTTGCCCCAGCCCCCGAAGAGCTTGTTGGTGGTGCGATAGAGCGAATGCCTGGAAAACACAACGCCGATCTGAGGAACGGTCCCGGTCTTCTGGGAGACCTTCTGGCGGGCACGGCAGAAGCGTCCGACGGCGGCCATGGTGTCGACATGGGCGTCCTCAAAGTGGCCCGCGCGGGTGGGGACATAGTAGATCTGGAAGCCGCCGCTCTGGGCGAGCACGACACTGGATTCCTGCTGGAGCTGGACGGCGGGCTTATGGACGGTGCCGATGGCGTTGGACTGCGCCTGTTGGAAGCCCCAGGCCATGAGGTCCCAGGGGCGGTCATTCTGGGCCAGATAGCGGGCTTCGAGCCGCGCTGTGGAGATCGGGGCGTTGCCCAGGTAGTCGCCGGAGAGGAAGTCCACGGGCAGCGCGGGCTCCTCGGGGACCATGGTGGAGTACAGCCAGTTGGAGGCGATCTGCACCTTGGGGTTGGTGCGGTGGACTTCGTCGACGTAGTGGCGCACGTAGCGCCGGAACTGC
>JBBQLF010000586.1:0-3349 GCA_038327695.1 Bryobacterales bacterium | reverse complement strand
AAAGATGCCACCGCCGCAGTGTGCCACCACGATGGTCAGTTCGGGGAACTTGCGCGCCGGCATCATACACAGCGAAGGCAGTGAGTACGGCAACCCCGAACCGGTGTGGCAAACGACGGCCATGCGGTTTTCGAGCGCGGTTTGAAAGAAGAAATCGCTTGTAGCCGCCATCGGATTGAGGCCGTGGTATTGCGGCTGGAGCTTTAGCGCACGGAACCCGTATTCCTCGCGGCAGCGGTGGACTTCGTCCTGGAACTCGCGCACCGGCAGGAAGGGGTCGAGACACGCCGCGCCGGTCAGCCGGTCCGGATGCTCCCGAACCGCGCGGCCAATCAGGTCGTGCTCGCGGCGGTAGTCATTCACCACCGGAAACGGGATCGCCAGCGAACGGTCAATTCCGTGCTCATCCATCGCGCGCAGAAGACCGGCGGCGCACAGCGAGCGCCCGCTGTGGCGGGCCGTCCCCAGGTGGGTGTGCGTGTCGAAGATACGGAACCCGTCTCTCATGTTAGTACTGCCATGACCGCATCGGTCATTTCCGCCGTGCTGAGCCGGCCGCCCATGTCGCGGGTGCGGGCCGTGCGGCCGCTGAAGACGCTACGCACCGCGGTTTGAATCCGAGCCGCGGCCTGACTTTCGCCTAACCACTCGAGCATCATGGCAGCGGAGAGGATGGTTGCGACCGGATTGGCGATCCCTTTTCCAGCGATATCCGGTGCCGAGCCGTGCGAAGGCTGGAAGACGGCGTAACGGTCGCCGATGTCGGCTGAAGGCGCCATGCCCATCCCGCCCACCAGTCCGGCGAGCAGGTCCGAGAGGATGTCGCCGAACATGTTCTCGGTCACCATCACGTCAAACTTCTCGGGCCGCTGGACGAGGTACAGCGCGGCCGCATCCACGTACACACGCTCGGTTTCGACCTCGGGAAACTCGCCCGCCACCTCGTCGAACACGCGCCGGAAGAACGCCATTGAGGGAAGCACGTTGGCTTTGTCGATCAGCGCCAGCCGCTGCCTCCGCCGCATGGCCTGGTGGAATGCCGCCCGGATCACCCGTTCCGACCCCACGCGCGTGATGCGCATGGTATCTTCCACGCATCCTGACTCAACATCCGGCGGGCGTAGGCGCGTAGAGAACAGTCCCTCGGTGCTTTCGCGGACCAGCATGATATCGATCGAACCCGGGGCGTGGTCCCGCAGGGGCGAATCGAACGGATGGAACAGATAGACGGGGCGCAACCCGCAATAGAGATCCAAACGCTCGCGCAGATCGAGTTGCGGAGTCATCTCGATGCCGCTGGGCCAACGCACGCCCGGCAGTCCCATGGCGCCCAGCAGGATGGCGTCGAACTCCCGCAACCGGTCGAACACCGGCGGCGGCAGTGGATCGCCCCCGCACAGGTATTCGCCCGCCCCTACCGGCAGTTCCTCGTAGACCAGTGGGGGCGCGACGACGCGCAGCACGCGCACTGCCTCCGCTACTACCTCCGGCCCGACACCGTCGCCAGGCAGCAGCGCAATCCGGTGCGCCTTCATGCGCCGGTAACCTCTTTCACCTTGGCGAAGAACTGCCGCTTGCGCTCCGTGTTGATCCCCCAGTTGACCGGAGGACACTGGTGGCCATCGACGTAGTCGCTCTTGCCGGGGTCGAAGTAACCCCAGGACGCGTACTCGGAGAGCGCGGCCATCATGTGGTTCTCGGGCTCATTGAAACGGAAGTGGTCGTCTTCATTGATGAGCACCGGCATGGGCCTCCAGGTGGCGGCTTCGCGCGAAGTCCGGATCATCTTGTGGATGCGCGCGGGGTCATCCGCGCCGTTGCCGTGCAGCAGCAGGAAGTCGGAGGCTTTCACCACGTTGGCTTTCGCGGGCGTGCCCCCGCCGTAGCTGGTTCCCACCAAGAGACGCCGTCCGCCGCGCGTGATGGCCTTGGCCTGCTCAATCAGTTCGTGGACTCGTGCCGGCTTCAGAATGTCGTGGTCGTAAGCCTGCACATCGCACTCGTTGTCGATCTCCACCAGAATGTTGCGGCGGCCGGTGTCCAGCAGCCAGTTAGTGGCGTTGGTGACGGCGCGGCGCACGGCCGCTTCGTCTTTTACGCGCTGGTCCTGCCCGAAGTAGAAGTAGCCGACAATGGCGACCATACCCAACTCATCGGCACGGGCGAGCACGCGCGCCATGCGGTCCATATAGGCCGGCCGCAGGTTGCCCTCAGGGTCGATGGCGGTGTTCTCCCACGGCTGGTTCTTCGAATAGCCTTCAGGACTGCCGCCTTGCAGATTGACGGTGAAGGCCAGCAGACCGTGCCGGCGCCACTCTGGCAGCGCGGCCAGGAATTCGCTCAGGTTGCGCTCCGGATCCCACTTTCCTGTATCTGGATAGGCCCATTTCGACCGGGTCGCCGGGTTCAGATCGTCGAAGGTGGCCTGCACGGCTCGAACGTTCATCAGCAGGCCTTCGATCTTCATTCCCTTGTACGACCGCCCTGTATAGGTCGGCTTGCCGTTCAGGAAGAACTGGTCGCCGTGTATGGAAACTTCAGTGCGGCTGGCCGGAGCCGCAACGGCAAGCGCGGGAACTGCGCCCGCCAAACTCAGAAAACTTCTTCGGTGCATCATAGTGTTGTCTCAGAGGTCCGCCATCTGGAATGCTAACGTGGGCTGGCTTCCGGAAGATAGGAAGAATGTGACGGAACAGTTGTACAATCCTGCCCTGGGAGGACTTGTCATTGCTTCGACGCGTCAACGCGCCGCTCGGAGCGAATGCGCCCCGGTGAGGTTCCGAAGCGGCGCCGGATATGCCGGCTGAGGTGGCACTGGTCGCAGAATCCCGTTTCGGCGGCAATCTGCGCGAGCGAGCGATCGCTCTCGAGCAGCAGTTGGTAGGCGCGGCTCACCCGCAAATGCTCTGCGTAGGAAGAGAACGTCAACCCCGTTGCCGTGCGGAAGAAACGCATAAAGTAGCTCGTGCTCATCTTCAGCATGCCCGCTGCAGCGGGGACGGTGAGCGGTTCGGCCAGGTTGGTGGCAACGAAGTCCAATAGTGGCGAGAGGCGCCGCAGGCGGTCGCGGCGGGTTTCGTAGTCGCTGTTGGCAGAAACACGGTCCCGGAATGCCTCCTCCAGCACCAGCAGCAGGTCGGCCAAGGCAAGTTTCTGGCGGATTTGTTGGGCAGGATCGCCTGCCCCATCGCCTGAAGCCAGGACCATCCGGTTCAGGCAGTCCCAGGCTTTCGCGGAGTGTGGGCTTTGCGAGGACAGGAGCAGGCAGCCCTCACGCAGATGGCGGAAAGGCCGCAGCAGCCACATGTCGCAGGGCAGTCCCCCCGGCGCTACCAGCAGGTCCGGGTAG
>JBBQLF010000585.1:0-3359 GCA_038327695.1 Bryobacterales bacterium | reverse complement strand
CACGGAGTCAGTCGGGATCTGGAGCCGCAACTGGAGGGCTTTCTCGTAACTCCGGCGCGCCCCGGCGCCATCGCCGAGGTTGGAGAAGTAGGCATTGCCCTGCACATCGCCCACTCGCTCGTACGCCGTCGCCGTCTCGGCCAGCAGCTTCGGATCCGTGGGCTTGTCGCGCACCAGGCCGTCCAGGTATTCCAGCGCCGTGGTCACCACCAGCCGGCGCGCGGGCGTCGAGCCGGGCAGCATCTGGATGGCGTCGTGAAAGTCGAACAGAAAGCGGTTGGCCAACTGGCGCACCTGCTGGAAGCGCTGGTCGGCGGCGCCGCGCTGACGGCCGGCCTCGGCGGCGTTCTCGCTAGCCCTGTTGCGCTGCAGCAGGACTTCGCGCGTCTCGCGCTCGGCCAGGTCGCGGGCCGCCACCGCGGCCATGCGGTGTTGCTCGGAGGCGGCGCGCAGGCGCGTCTGTTCCAGCGCGTTCAAGCGCGACTCCACAGCCAAGGCCACCAGGCTGGCCAGCACGGCTACCGAGGCGGCCAGCGGCAGCCAGCGGCGGCGGATGAACTTGCCCGCACGATAAAGACGCTTGTCGCCGCGCGCCTCCACGGGCAGCCCGTCCAGGTAGCGGCGCAGGTCGCCGGCCAACTGATCGGCCGAGCGGTAGCGGCGCGACGGCTCCTTCTCCAGCGCCTTCAAAACGACGTTTTCGAGATCGGCCGGAATGCGCTCCCTGCCCGCCGTCCGGCGCGCCGCCGGCGGTGGCACGGGATCCACCACCACGCGCTGGACCATCTCGCTCAGCGGCAGCCCGTCCAACTCGTACGGCCGCACGCCGGCGATCAGCTCATAGAGGATCACGCCCAGAGAGTAAACGTCGCTGGCCGTGGTGATAGCCGAGCCGCGCAGTTGCTCCGGGCTGGCATACTGCGGCGTCATCATGCCGCCGGGCACCTGCGTCAGATCGGTCGACGGCTGCCAGTCACCGCCCAACAACTTGGCGATGCCGAAGTCGAGGAGCTTCGGCTCTCCCGCGGCATTCACCAGGATGTTGCCCGGCTTCAAGTCGCGGTGCACAATCAGGTTCTGATGGGCGTAGCTGACGCCCTCGCAGATGCGCAGAAAGAGTTCGAGCGTCGGCCGCAGGCCCATGCCGGCGGTCTCGCAGAAGAGGGTGACCGGCTGGCCCTCGACATAGTCCAGCACCAGATAGGGCCGGCCGCCGGGCAGCGTACCGCCGTCCAGCAGGCGGGCGATGGAGGCGTGGTCGAGCTGAGCCAGAATCTGGCGTTCGCGAATGAACAGCTCGCGAGCGGCCAAACCGCCGTCGGCAAAGCGCCGCAACAGCGTGTCGCGGTCCGTCTTGGAGCTACCGCGCGGGTGCACGTAGAGCCGGCTCTGCAGTACCTTGATGGCGACTCGTTTAGTGTATTGGTCGTCGGCGCGAGTCGCCAGGTAGACGGAACCCATGCCGCCTTCGCCGATCAGGCGTTCCACGCGATAGGGGCCGATGAAGGTCCCCGGCGCGATGCCGGCCTCCTCCACAATCCGCCCGGCCTCGCTGGCCACGGCGGCCGACGCCCAGGTCCCGTCGCCCGCATCGGAGGCCAGCAACTCTTCGAGGTCGGCGCGCAACGCGTCATCTTCATGGCAGACGTCGTCGAGCCAGGCCTGGCGCTCCTTCGGCGACACCTCAACGGCCTTCAGGAACAGGGTCTCGATGACGTTCAGGCGCTCCGGCGTCATGGCGTGTGGCTCAGCGCGAGAGGTAGGTCTTCAACCACGCCTTGGCCACTCGCAGTTCGCGAGCCACCGTGGAGGGGGAAACGTCGAGGGCAGCGGCAATTTCCTCGCCTTCCAGGCCGCCAAAATAGCGGAGTTCGAGAATACGCGATTTGCGCGGATCGCTCCGCGCCAGCTCCTGCAAGGCCTCGTTCAGAGCCAGCACGTCGTGGCTGGGCTGCGCCCGGATGACATCGACATCGTCCAGCGATACCACCGCCAGCCCGGCCCCGCGCTTCTGCGCGTTACGCTCGCGCGCTTCGTCCACCAGCACCTGGCGCATCAGCCGCGCCACGATGCCAAAAAAGTGCCCGCGGTTCTTCCACTCCGGCAGGCCCTGATCCACCAGGCGCAAATACACCTCGTGAACCAGTTCGGTAGTGCTCAGCCGATCGCCCCCTTCGGCGCGCAGCCGCATGCGGGCCAGACGGCGCAGTTCGGGGTAAATGATGTTGGAGAGTTTCTCAAAGGCTGCGCTATCGCCTTCGTGCCATTCGACCAACAGCTCGGTGAGGTTGTTTTCGGGCGGCCCAGTCATACGCATCATTGTAGCCGTACCGTCGAGCGCCGCCGCAGTCAGATAGCGGTTCCTGCCTTGCAGCTGTGCCTTCGGGCGGGCATTCAGATACTAACTGAACGCGCGTTAGACGGGAGTGCCGGGAGACGAACGGGTATGGCTAAGTTCCTGCAGGAATGCCACTGGCGACTCGCGACAACGCGCCCGCCGACTCCAAACACCCGGCCTGCGCGGACACCAGAGCGCCCGTGCAGATATCAACTGAACACCTGTTTGAGCGTGAGTGCCGGTAGCGCAAGACCCAATTCGGACCACAGCCTTACAAGCTAGTGTAGTGTCCAGCAAATAGCTGGACACGCAAAACGCTTGCTTGCGCGCGCGGCTCTGTATGGAGCGGTTGCCGGACGTGTCCACTCAATTCGGGGACTCTACACTAGGCTTGCCGCACAAACCCGAAGAAGCACCTGGAGTGAGCGCAACGAACAGGACGCTGTGAAGTTGCGGAGCGTATTCCGCGCGCGGACTGGCGCGGGCGCCTTCCAATCAGCGCTTCCAGTCGAGTGTGCCGACGATGTCGCGCACGCTGGCGATCTTCTCGTCGCGCAGGAACTTGTCGAGCTCGCGGGCGATCCGCAGCGGCGAGCAGGGATCCCAGAACGTGGCCGTCCCCACCTCCACGGCCGATGCGCCGGCGATCAGAAACTCCGCCGCGTCCTCTCCGCTGCCGATGCCGCCCAGCCCGATCACCGGGATCTTCACCGCGCGCGCCGCCTCGCAAACCATGCGTAGCGCCACGGGCTTGATGGCCGGGCCGGAGAGCCCGCCAAAGCCCGCGCCCAGGCGCGGCTGGCGCGTACGGATGTCGATGGCCAGCGCTACAAACGTGTTCACCAGCGAGACGGCGTCGGCGCCGGCCTGCTCGGCCGCCTGCGCCAGCGGCTCGATCTTTGTGACGTTGGGTGAGAGCTTCACGATCAAGGGCCGCCTGGCCACCTGGCGCACCGCCGCAACCAGCTCGCCCAGCAAAGCCGCATCGGAAGAGAAAAAGATGCCGCTTTGCTGGGCGAGC
>JBBQLF010000584.1:0-3371 GCA_038327695.1 Bryobacterales bacterium | reverse complement strand
CCAGAGGGCGGCGTTGCGGAGCCGCATCATTTCGCGGTGAACCCGATGCGGGCGACGACGAGTCCCAGTTGGCGCGAGTCGGCGGCGTCCGGTTCCACCGCCTTGTCGAGTTCAAACTGCACCACCACGGCGGCGTCCTTGAGCGCCGTGGCCGGGACGTCAAACCGGCACGTCTGGCTGCCGGGTTTGGTCACCTTGCATGGCGGGACCGGCTGCCCGGCGACGGTTGCGGTCACCGAGACACCCAGGAGTTTGCCGGCTACGGCGTCCGGCAGGGCGTAGTCCAGTGAGAGCGTGGCGCCGCGTTGCGCCCCGCCGGACGGCGGAGCCAGGCTGACGGCGAACTTCTTCATCGACCAGCGCCAGGCGCCACCCTCCACGGCGTGGAAGCCGCTGAGCAGTTGCGTGGCGTCTTTGGGATCGGCCACGCTGATGGCCGTCGCCAGTTCGCCCTCTTCTTCAATGGTCGCGGCCGGGTTGGGATGGTGCCTCCGTTTGCAGCCTGCGTTCAACAGGGCGGCAATCGAGAGCAGCAGGGCTATCCGGCGCATGGCCGCACCTCCACCAGGCAGTTGTAGAACGTGGGGCCGCCACCGATATCGGTGAGCCGGTCACTGATCAGTACGTTGACGTTCTGGCCTTGGCCGGTGCGGCTGGGCCAGCGAACCGCCGGAGCGCGGACTACGCCGGGCCGGACAAAGTCCCCGACGCGCGCGGTCAGGCGGACAGTGCCTCTCTGATTGAAAATCTCCACAGTGCTGCCGTCCACGATGCCGCGTGCGGCGGCGTCCAGCGGATGCAACTCGGCCACCGCCGTTTGTGCGTCGGTGTCGTCCCGGTAGCCAAACGCCGAGTTCATGCTGTCGTGGTTCTTGGAACTCACCATTTCCAGCGGGTACTCCGCGGTGTGGCCGGTGCCGTTGCGGCTTTCGATGGGCGGGACATAGCCCAGCGGGTCGCCGCTGAGGTCCACAGGGTGGCCGGCCATTGGCAGGTCCGGCACGTTGAGCCGGATGGAATGCTCCTGCTCCAGCCGCTCCAGCGTGATCCCCGCCAGATAGGGGCTGGGCGTGTCGAGCAGTTGCCGGATCATCTCGTCGTCCGTGTCGCCGAAGCAGGCATCCTCGAAGCCCATGTGCGAGGCCAACAGCCGGAAGACCTCACTGTTGGGCTTCGCCTCGGCCGGGGGCGCCAGGGCCGGCCGTGCCAACTGGATGTGATAGTGCCCGTAGGCGAAGTAGAGGTCCGTGTGTTCCAGGAATGTGGTGGCTGGCAGGACGATATCGGCGTAGCGGGCCGTATCGGTGAGGAATTGCTCCAGCACCACAGTGAAGAGGTCCTCGCGTGCCAGGCCATGGTGCACCAGGCTCTGGTTGGGCGCGATGGCGGCCGGGTTGGAGTTGTAGACCACCAGCGCCTTGACGGGCGGGTCGGACGTTTCCGTCAGCGCCCGGCCCAGCAGTGACATGTTAATGGTGCGCGCGGGCGGACCCAGGTCCGGGCGCTCCAGCGCGGCCTTGTTGAGGTCAAACGCCCCCGAGGTGGTCAGTTGCAGACCCCCGCCCAGCTCCTGCCAGTTCCCGGTGATGGCCGGGAGCAGAGAGATGGCGCGGACCGCCCGGCCACCGCGCTCGCTGCGCTGCACGCCGTAGTTGAGCCGGATGACAGCGGGCCGGGTTGTGGCGTAGTCGCGGGCCAGTTGTTCGACGGTGCCGGCCGGAATGCCGGTGAGCTGTTCCACCAGCGCCGGCACGTACTCGGCGGCGCGGGCGCGCAACGATGAGGTGTCCGCCTCGCAACGCTCCAGTCCATCGCGGAAGATGACGTGCATCATGCCGAGCGCCAGGGCCAGATCGCTGCCCGGGTAGGGTTGCAGGTGCAAGTCGGCCAGCTTGGCGATCTTGGTGACCACTGGATCGATCACCACCAGCCTGGCGCCCTGGCGGCGCGCCTCCACGATGAAGGGCCACAGATGCACGCTGGTGGCCAGCACGTTGGCGCCCCAGACGACAATCAGCCGGGCGTGCACAAAGTGCTCCGGCGCCGTACCCAAGCGTGTGCCATAGGCCTCCATCAAGCCGGCTGCTCCGGCTGTGGCGCAAATGGTCCGGTCCAACCGCGACGCACCCAGACGGTGGAAGAACCGCCGGTCCATGCCGCTGCCCTGCAGATAGCCGAGTGTGCCGCCGTAGCTGTACGGCAAGATCGATTCCGGCCCGAACTCATCGGCGGCGGACTTCAGCCGGGCGGAGATTTCGCCGAGTGCCGTTTCCCAGGAGATGCGTTCGAAGGCTCCGCTGCCCTTGGCGCCGGTGCGGCGCTGCGGGTAGAGCAAGCGGCTGGGATGATACTCGCGTTCCAGATAACGAGCCACCTTGGCGCAGAGGAAGCCGCGCGTGATGGGGTGGTCCGGGTTACCGCGCAGTTTCGTAGCCCGGCCGTCTTCCACCGTGACCAGCATGGAGCAGGCATCCGGACAGTCCAGAGCGCACGTGGAATGCAGAGTGTCTGTCACACTCCCGATTATAAAGGCTGGCTGCGCCAACACGGGTGCTTCACCGTTTTGGGGAGCGGCAACGCTCGCTGACGCTGGCGGCTCTGCAAGTAGCTGAATCGGAGCCGCGACGGCCAGGGAGCGATTTCACTCCGCCAAGGCCTCTAACGCAGCTGACGGATGCGGCCCAGGGCGATGCGGCGCACGAAGTCCAGATCGCCGTCCAGGAAATCGTACGACGGCAGATTGCCCGGATTCTCCCAGACAATCTGCTCAAACGTGTTGGGCTGCGGTTCGCCCGCATAGCTGTCTACCTTGTGGAACAGGAGGATGAGTGGAGACCGGTTCGGCGTGGAGTGTTCGTAGCGGGCTATCTCCACGCCCACTACGGCCTCGATGCCCAACTCTTCCCGCAACTCGCGTGTCAGGGCTTGCTTTGTGGTCTCTCCTGCTTCCACTTTGCCGCCCGGGAACTCCCATTTCAGGCCGTGCCGGTCCTGGGCCATACGCTGGCCGATCAGGAGCTTGCTGTCACGCTGGAGAACACCAGCCACCACAATCATTGTGCGAGCCATGCGGGATGAGTACGATGAAGGAGGAACCCCACCATTGTACAGTGATCGGCTTCTCGACTACTTCCGCCATCCTCGATACGCCGGTGTGTTGCCGCCTCCGGCCCGCGTCATAGACTGCGAGAACCCGGCCTGCGGCGACATGCTCCGGCTGAGCGTGCTTGTGGAAGACGGCGTGGTCCGGGAGGCGGCGTTCCAGGTGCGAGGCTGCACGGCGTCTATCGCCTGTGGCGCCGCGCTGGCCGAGTGGCTACGCGGCCGGCGGGTAGCGGATTTGGTGAGTCTCGACATTGCCGGGCTGGTGG
>JBBQLF010000583.1:0-3377 GCA_038327695.1 Bryobacterales bacterium | reverse complement strand
GATACGCGCTTCCGCCTGTACAATCCGGGCGCTGCGGCGCTGACCATCTCCCGCCTTTCTGTCGATGTGGGCGCGTTCCGGCTGGTCAACCAGTTCTTCCCACCGCACATCTTGGCGCCCGCCGCCTTCGCGGACTTCTCCCTTCGCTTCTCCCCCACGCAGACCGGGGAACACACCGCGACTCTGGTCATCAACGATCTTCGCGTCGCCGTGCGGGCCACCTCGGCGCTCGGCCCGGTAGTGGAACTGGAAGACTCCGCCGGTTGGCGCACTCTCGTGGCGGGTACGATCGTAGATCTCGGATCGGTCGAACGCAGGGCCACCTTGAAGCGCAGGCTGCGGGTCACCCCCGTAGCCGCCACATCCCTAACCGGCGCCAACTTCACGCTGGCGGCCACCAGCGATCCGTCACTTTCGGAGATCCATTTCACCTCTGATGTGGCAGCCACGGCCTCGGCTGTTCTGGCCGTCGACTCGCGCCGCTTCACGCTTCGGGCAACGGCTACCGAGTTTGTCCTGCCGCTGCCAACCATCGCTACGCCGCCTGGCAATCTGGAGCCCGCCACTCAGCAGAAGGTGGTCATCCGTCTCTCCCAGCCGGCGAGGGCGCCAGTGCTCGGTTCCGCCAAGCTGACCTTCACACCGCAATCGGGCCAGCCCGACGAGCCGGCCATTGCCTTCCTGCCTCAGTTGGTGCGGTCGGTCCCGCTGCAGTTCGCCGAAGGGGCCAGCGAGCTGGAACTCACCTTCCAGACCGGAACCACCGCCGGCGCCGTCGTCGTGGAGACAACCATCGGCCCTGCCACTGCGCAGGTGCGCTTCACGCTGCCGGAACGTCCGCTCACCCTGACGGCAGCGCGCGCCAACAGCCTGCCGGAGGTGGTCCTGACGGGCTACGATAACCGGCGTTCGGTCGCCAAGGTGGCATTCACCTGGTATCTGAAGTCGGGCCAGGTGGCCTCTCCCGGGCGCATGGAGGCTGACGTTGCCACCCAGTTCCGCGACTACTTCCGCCAGAATCCAGGCGGCACGTTCCAACTCCGCGCCCGGTTTCCGCTCTCTGGCACGGCATCTGAGCTGGACGGTGTGGACGTAGAGGTCACCAGCGCTCAGGGTGTAGTCCAAACGGGCCGCCTGAGACTTGAGTGACACTGAGGATGTGAAACCCGTCGCACTCACCATCGCCGGCTCTGATCCCAGCGGCGGCGCCGGCATTCAGGCCGATCTCAAAACGTTCCATCAGTTCGGCGTCTACGGAGAGGCGGTGATCACGCTGATTACCGCCCAGAACACCCAGAGCGTCCTTGCTCTGGAGTGCCTGACGCCGGAGCTGGTGGTGGCACAGATCCTGGCGGTGCTCGACGACATTCCGCCACAGGCCGCCAAGACCGGCGCGCTCGGCAATCCGGCGCTGGTCGAGGCGGTGGCCCACCTCGCTGCCGGGTTTCCGTTTCCGCTGGTGGTCGATCCGGTCATGATCTCCAAGCACGGCGCGCCTCTGATTGCCGAAGAGGCCTGGCGCGCTCTGGCCGATCAGCTCTTGCCCTGCGCCACGCTCATTACGCCCAACCTGCACGAGGCCTCCGCGCTCACCGGCCTGGACGTCACGACACCCGCCGCCATGCGCGAAGCCGCCCGCCGCCTCCACGGCACAACAGGCGCGTCGATCCTGATCAAGGGCGGCCACCTGGAGGGCGATGCGCGGGACATCCTGCTCCACGACGGCGAGTTCCACGAATACACCGGACCCCGCATAGACACCCTCCACACCCACGGCACCGGCTGCACCTACTCCGCCGCCATTACCGCCTGCCTGGCCCTGGGCCTCTCCATTCCGGACTCCGTGGCCAAAGCGAAAGCGTTCATCAGGAACGCCATTGCCACTAATCCTGGGCTCGGCCACGGCTGTGGACCCGTCAACCACCACGCCCCCGTACAATGAAGAGGTGCCTTTTCTCCCCGTTGACGAACAACTCGCCTACCTGAAGAAGGGCTTCGCCGAGATCATCCGCGAGGAGGATCTGAAGGAGCGCCTCACTGCCGCGGCCAAGGCGGGCTTGCCCATTCGCGTGAAGGCCGGATTCGATCCCACCGCGCCGGATCTGCACCTGGGCCACACCGTCCTGCTGCGCAAGATGAAGCACTTCCAGGACCTGGGTCACACCGTCATTTTTCTCATAGGCGACGCTACCGGCCTGATCGGCGATCCTACCGGCCGCAATACCCTGCGCCCGCCCATGACTCGCGACGAGATCAACGCCAACGCCGAAACCTACAAGGCTCAGGTGTTCAAGATTCTGGACCCCGCCAAAACCGAAGTCCGGTTCAATTATGACTGGCTGGGCGCCATGCGCTACGAGGACATCATCCACCTCACGTCCAAGTACACAGTGGCCCGCATCCTGGAGCGCGACGACTTTGCGAAGCGTTACGCCGCCGGCACACCCATCTCCGTCCACGAACTGCTCTATCCTCTGGCGCAGGGTTACGACTCCGTCGCCCTGGAGTGCGACGTCGAACTCGGCGGCACCGATCAGAAGTTCAACCTTCTGGTAGGCCGGGAACTGCAGCGCGATTACGGCCAGCCGCCGCAGATCGTCGCCACCGTGCCGCTGCTGGAAGGGCTCGACGGCGTGGAGAAGATGTCGAAGTCCAAGGGTAACTACGTCGGCATCCACGAAGAGCCCTCTGTGATGGTCAAGAAGCTGATGACCATCTCCGACGATCTCATGTGGCGCTACTTCGAACTGCTCACGGACCTCACCATCGGACAGATCCGCGGGCTGAAGGATAGCGGCCAGAATCCGCGCGACATCAAGCTGGATCTCGCCCGCCGCATCGTGGCCGATTTCCATCCGGCAGCCGACGCCCAGGCCGCGCGCGATCAATGGCTGCACGATGTCAGTCAGGGTCAGGCGCCGGAAGACCTGCCATTGACTCCAGCGGCCGACTCCCGTCTGAAACAGTGCCTGCTCCAAACGGGCCTCGCGCCGTCCGGCTCCGAGGCTGACCGCCTGATCAAGGCCGGTGCGGTCTCCGTGGATCAGGCTATCGTAAAGTCGCCAGCGCAGCGGCTCGAACCCGGCGAGCACATCCTGCGCGCCGGCAAGAAGTGGGCGCGCGTCAGCGTCTGAATCATATGCTTTCTCCGCGAGACACCCTGGGCCTGAGTGTGGACGCCATCACGTCCCACCGTCTGCGCAGCGTGCTGACGGTGCTTGGGCTCACCATGGGCGTCGCCACGCTCATCACCGTAGTCACCATCGTGCAGGGCGCCAACGTCTACGTCGAAACAAAAATTGCCAATCTGGGTTCGGTCGTTTTCCAGTTGGCGCGCACTCCCTTCTCGGTCACGGACTACGAGATCATTCTCAAGG
>JBBQLF010000582.1:0-3389 GCA_038327695.1 Bryobacterales bacterium | reverse complement strand
ACGGGCTCCTGGGCCGAATGTGAGAGGATCGGCAAGCTGCTGGCCTCAGAATCCCTGCGGATCGTCGAATCCGCTGCCTGGCAGAAGACCCCGCCTCTGCGGAACTGCTCCATGGACGTGCGCTTCCCCGTGGAGTCCAATGAACTCTGGCAGGTGGTACAACTCTCCCCGCTCAAGTATCCCAATGGCCCAGGCCGCACGGTGAGCGTGCGCGTCAACCTGGTCACCCTCGCCAACGCCCAGATCCTCACCATCCCCGGCGAGGCCCTGCCCAATATCGGCTTCTACCTGAAGCGCAAGATGGGAGGCGAGCACAACTTCCTCTTCGGCCTGACCAACGACGCCTTCGGATATATGCTGACGCAGGTGGACTTCAACAGTTTCCCCGCTTACAGGTACATCTCCCGCGTTTCGCTCGGCGAGATGACCGGCGAAATCTACATTCAGAACGCCCTGGAACTGGTTAAAAAGGCGGCCGCCGCCAGGTAGCGCGGCCGGCGCGGGATTCGATTCCCTTGTTCCTCAAGTGCCGTAAGCCCCACAGGCGCGGCACCTGGGATCGCCTGTGCCCAAGTCCACGTTCGAGCGCACTTTCCTGATCGGAATCGTCGATTCTGGAGACCGGGAAGGCAGTAATGCCCGATTCGACGGACCGCGCAGCGGGATTGTAGCCTTCTGTGCTCGCCACCCTGCTCTGCGTGGCTTTGATCCCTGTGGCCTGAGCTTTGCCCGCAGTGGTTCTCCGAACCCGGCAGCGGCCTGGACTTCGGGCTGTACGGCCTGTTGGGTGGCACTGCTCAAGCTGGCGGTTGCCGCCCTGGCCGGTATCCTGAGCCCCATGGCGCACCGCGAGCACCAGGGGGGGCGCGCGCCGGGCCGTTGAACTTCATGCGGCGAACCAGTGATTGCGCAGCCGCGTAGCCGGGGCACCCGGTTGGCGCCCGCCAGCCCCATCAAATCCAGGCTCCGGCGGGGCCTGCATGATAAAATCGGGACTTCACCATGCTTTGGAGCCGTCTGTTCATCCCCACCCTGCGCGAAAACCCCGCGGAGGCCGAAGTCGTTAGCCATCAACTCCTTCTGCGCGCCGGTTACATCCGCCAGTTAGGCGCCGGCATTTACAACTACCTCTACCTCGCCCAACGTTCCATGCTGAAGATCCAGCAGATCGTTCGCGAAGAGATGGACTCGATTGGCGCCCAGGAGTTCCTTCTGCCCGCACTGAACCCCGCCGAGGTGTGGCAGGAGTCCGGCCGCTGGGACGTCATGGGCGACAACATGTTCCGGCTCAAGGACCGCTACGGCCGCCCTCTCTGCCTCGGCATGACCCACGAAGAGGTCATGACCATCATCGCCCGCGGCGAGCTCCGCAGCTACAAGCAACTGCCCCAGATCTGGTATCAGATCCAGACCAAGTTCCGCGATGAGCCCCGCCCCAAATCCGGCCTCCTGCGCGTCCGCCAGTTCATCATGAAGGACAGCTACTCCTTCGATCTTGCCCCGGAGGGCCTGGACGCAGCCTACGAAAAGCATCGCCTTGCCTACTGCAAAATCTTCGATCGCTGCGGCCTGGAATACGTCGCCGTGGAAGCCCACTCGGGCGCCATGGGCGGCTCCCAGTCCCAGGAGTTCATGGTCGCCACCAACGCCGGGGAAGACTACGTGGTCACCTGCAAGCAGACCGGCTACGCGGCCAATCTGGAAAAGGCCGTCTCCCGGCCTGTGCCCCCCGCCGCGCCCGATCCCGCGGGCGATCTCAGCCCCGAAGAGATTCACACGCCGGGTCAGAAGACCATCGATGAGGTGGCCGCCTTCCTCAACGTGCCCCAGACCTCGCTGATCAAGTCGCTGGTCCTGGTGGCCGACAGCAAGCCCTTCCTCGCCGTTCTGCGCGGCGATCATCAGTTGTCGGAAACCAAGTTCCAGACCGCCGCCGGTTGCACCGAATTCCGCCCCGCGCTGCCTGAAGAGATGCGCCAGTGGCTCGGCGCAGATGCCGGCTCGCTCGGCCCCGCCGGCATCACCACCATGAAGGTGCTTGTCGATGCAGCGCTGGAAGGCCGAAAAAACATGGTTTCGGGTGCCAATAAGGACGATTTTCACCTCAAAAACGTCACTCCCGGTGAGGATTTCGCCGCCGAATACCACGATCTCCGCCAGGTGGCCGAGGGCGACACCGAACTGGAAACCGGCCTCCCCCTGGAAACGAAGAAGACGGTCGAAATCGGCCACATTTTCAAGCTCGGCTACAAGTACTCCAAGTCCATGGGCCTCAACGTCCTGGATCAGAACGGCGTGGAAGTCCCGGTTATCATGGGCTCATACGGCATCGGCATTGAGCGTGTCCTGTGCGCCGCCGTCGAGCTCTACGCGGACTCCAACGGCATGTCGCTGCCCGTCTCCATAGCGCCCTTTGAAGTGGTGGTCACACCCGTCAAGGCTGCTGACGTTACCCTGCGCCAGGCCGGCGAGGAGATCTACGCCGCGTTGAAGAAGGCCGGCATTGACGCCATCCTCGATGACCGCGACCTCAGCCCCGGCGTGAAGTTCAAGGACGCTGATCTGGTCGGCATCCCCTACCGCATCACCGTCGGCAAGAAGCTCGTCGAGGGCAAGGTGGAGGTTTCCGAGCGCCGCACTAAGACCATGACCGAAGTGCCGGTCGCCGAAGTGGTGGCGTGGCTGGCGGCCAAAATCGCCGCCGCCAAACAGTCATGATCGATTGGGTCTCAGTCCGTGGGCTCTACCCCGCGCTGCGGAACTGGACCTACCTGAACACGGCCACCTTCGGCCAGCTCTCCATCCTCACCGTGGATGCCATCACCTGCCACTTCGCCCATCGCGACGAGCTGGCCTGCGCCGATTTCCTCACCTGGTTTGACGACGCCGATCAGGTCCGCGCCAAACTCGCCCGCCTCATCCACGCCACGCCCGCCGATATCGCCTTCACGCCCAACGCCTCCACCGGCCTCGGCATCCTGATGCGCGGCATCGACTGGCGCGATGGCGACGAAGTGCTGACGCTGGAAAACGAGTTCCCCAACAACATCTACGCCCCCGCCCATCTCGCCGCCCGCGGCGTCACGCTGCGCGAAGTGCCGGCCGAACGCCTGCTCGCCTCCGTCACCCCTAGGACGCGCCTGGTGGCCCTCAGCGCCATCAACTACACCACAGGCTACCGGGCGCCGCTGGAAGCCCTGGCGCCCGCTCTCAGGGCCCAAGGCGTGCTGTTCTACGTCGATGCCACCCAGATGCTCGGCGCTCTGCCGCTCGACTTCTCCGCCATCCAGCCTGACATGCTGGCCGTCAATTGCTACAAGTGGATGCTCGCCCCCAACGGCATCGCCTTCGTGGCGGTCCACCCCGAACTCCGCGCCAGGCTGGAGCCC
>JBBQLF010000581.1:0-3392 GCA_038327695.1 Bryobacterales bacterium | reverse complement strand
GCTTCGCGGTCCGCGCCATCACCCGCGATGTCACCTCAGACAAGGCCCGCGCCCTGGCGGACCTCGGCGCCGAACTCGTCCCGGCCGATCTCGACGATCCGGCCAGCCTCCGCGCCGCCTTCGCCGGCGCCTATGGCGCCTACTGTGTCACGTTCTTCTGGGCCCACTTCTCGCCGGAACGCGAACTGGCCGAGGCCACCAACATGGCCCAGGCCGCCCGCGAGGCAGGCCTCCAACACGTCATCTGGTCCACGCTCGAAGACACGCGGAAGTGGGTGCCGCTCGAAGACAACCGCATGCCCACCCTCATGGGCAGCTACAAGGTGCCCCACTTTGACTGCAAGGGCCAGGCCGACCACATCTTCACCGATCTCGGCGTGCCCACCACCTTCCTGCTGACCTCGTTCTACTGGGACAACTTCATCCACTTCGGCATGGGGCCCACCAAAGGCCCCGACGGCCGCCTCGCCATCAGCCTGCCGATGGGCGACGCCAAACTCCCCGGCATCGCCGCTGAAGACATCGGCCGCTGCGCCTACGGCATCTTTGAGCGCGGCCCCTCCCTCGCCGGCCAGTACGCCGGCATCGCCGCCGAGCAGCTCACCGGCGCCCAAATGGCCGCCTGCTTCACTCGCGCCCTCGGCCAACCCGTCGCCTACAACGCCGTTGATCCGGCCGTATACCGCTCCTTCGGATTCCCCGGCGCCGAGGACCTCGGCAACATGTTCCAGTTCAAGCGCGACTTTGAAGAGTATTTCTGCGGCGCCCGCAACCCGGCGGGCGCCCGCGCACTCAATCCGTCGCTCCAGACCTTCAATCAGTGGTTGGCGGCCAACCATTCCGCCCTCGCCCTCGGGTAGCCGCCACGTCCACCTGGCCGCCCAGGGCGTCGTTCTCGGCGCCTGGCGGCATCACTGCGATCTCTCGGGTAGCCGCCACGTCCACCTACGGCCGCGCAGGGCGTCGTTCTCGGCGCCTGGCGGCATCACTGCGATCTGTCGGGTAGCCGCCACGTCCACCTACGGCCGCGCAGGGCTTTCGGGCGGAGCCAGCAGGCCCAGCGCGCCAGCCTGTCCAATCACCGGCTGCAGCTTGGCCGCGTCTTCCAGTTTGGCCAGTTTCGTCTTCTGATCCGCGGTCAGGATGTTGACCAGTTGAAGCTGAGTGGCCTTCATGCTGGCCGCTACCTGCTTGCGCAGCGCGTCGATCTCCAGCACCGCCTTGCCCACCGCCGCCGCGTCTGTGGTACCTTTCTCCAGCGTGTCCCGCAGCGCCTGGCTCTTTGTCTGAAGCTGATCGATCAGCGGCTTGAGGCCGTCCATGGCGGACTTCTGCGCGCCTTGCATGCTGCTGATCTGCGCGTCGGACAACCCGAGGTACGCCTTCACTTCACCAAACTGCGGAGCCTGCGCCGCGCCGGGACCGCCCTGCGGCGGAGGACCGCCCGGCCCCATCGGACCGCCTTGCGGCGGACCCTGCGCCAGGGCCATCGCCATCGCCGTCATCGCCAAGATCATGGTCTTCTTCATGTGAGTCATCTCCTGTTCCGTTCTCTGTTCTGCGCCGGCCTCTGGCCGTCACAACTATGTAGACCCGCCCCACGGAAACAAGTTGGTTAAGTCGCGGCTAAATCCCCTTAGCGCTCATAACATGGGCTGGCGCGAACCGCCGCGTGAGTTCACAATGAGGCAATGTCCCGATGGTTCGTCCTGACCGCGTTGGCGCTCTGCGCCCTGCTGCCCCTGGCCTGGCTCCAATACCGCTGGGCCAACCAGCTCGCCGCGGCCGAGCAGCAGCGGCTCGGCGCCTACCTCGATACCGCCTCGGCCCGCTTTGCCGGCGACCTCGACGACTACCTGATGCGCCAGCCTCTGCGCCCCACCGGACCACTGAACGAAGAACCCGCGCCCTTCCTCTTCGATCCGGCCGATCCGGGCCTCATCGCCTTTCAGGCCGGTCCGTTCGATGAGTGGGCCATGGCCGAACTGGACATGGCCTCGCTCACCGGGGACCTCCTGCCCCGCCTCTTTGCACGCCACTACCCTGGCACGGCCGGTCTGGAGTTCGACGCCGTCATCATGGACACCGCCACTCCGCCGCGGCTCATCTGGGCCTCCAAGCCCGGCCTGACCTCGGCCGGACTCGGCAAGCCGGACGCCGCCACCGGCTTGCTGCACTACCGGCCGGGTCCCGCTACGCGCGGCTTCAACGGGCCGCCACCGGGCTCCCCTGGCCCGCCGGGCGACGCGCGCGGCCCCCGGGGCCCTGCTCCGTGGCAGTTGCTGCTGCGCCATCGTGCGGGCAGCCTGGAACAGGCCGTCAACGCCACGCGCCACCAGAACCTCGCCCTCAGCGCCGCTGTGCTGCTCCTGCTGGCGCTCGCCCTGGCCGCCATGCTGGTGAGCACGCGCCGCGCCCAGGAGCTTGCCCGCCGCCAGATGGAGTTTGTTGCCGGCGTCTCTCACGAATTGCGGACGCCGCTTTCCGTCATTGGATCGGCGGCCGGCAACCTGGCGGACGGCGTCGTGTCCGCGCCGCCGCAGGTCAGGCAGTACGGCACACTCATCCAGAATGAGGGCCGCCGTCTCAACATCATGGTGGACCAGATCATGCGCTTCGCCGGCATCCAGAGCGGGCGGTTCCAGCCACAATTGCAGCCAACCGCACTGGGCCCCGTCCTGGCTGAGGCCATCGGAACCACTGCCGCCGAGCTTCAGCGCGCCGGCATGGCGCTCGTGCAAGCCATTCCGCCCGATTTGCCGCTGATCCTGGCGGACCCGGCATCCCTGGCCCAGGGCATTGGAAACCTCCTCGCCAACGCGGCGATTCACGCCAGCTCCGGACGGCAGGTGACGCTGTCCGCGACGGCCGGGCCCGGCGCGGTTTCAATCATCGTCGACGACCGAGGGCCGGGTATCACGCCCACCGAGCGGCCCCACCTGTTCGAGCCATTCTTCCGCGGACGCACCGCCCGCGACGCCCAGATCCACGGCTTCGGCCTGGGTCTCGCTCTCGCCCATCGCATCGCCCAGGCCCACAACGCCACGCTGACGTGCGAAAACCGCCCCTCCGGCGGCGCACGCTTTATACTGAAATTGCCCGTTGCCCCACAGCCATGATGGAACGGATTCTCCTCATCGAAGACGAGCCCGGACTGGTCCTCACCATTAGTGACCGTCTTCGGGCCGAGGGCTACGCGCCGGACGCCTGCACGGACGGCGAATCCGGCCTGCGCACGGCCATGGAGGGCAGGCATGACTTGATCCTGCTGGACCTCATGCTGCCCGGCAAGAACGGCCTCGACATCTGCCGCGAACTGCGCGAGCACGGCGTGACGACGCCGATCCTGATGCTGACCGCCCGCGGCCTGCTGGTCGACAAGGTGGTGGGGC
>JBBQLF010000580.1:0-3400 GCA_038327695.1 Bryobacterales bacterium | reverse complement strand
ACCCGGTGATTGCCCGCCGCCACCCTGATCGCCCGTGCCTTGTCGGCGAACAGCATTGCCGGTCCCATGTACTTGCCGTCCAGGAAGACGCCGGCCTCGGCGGGCGTCACGTTCGTTTGCACGTAGCCAAACTTGTCCGGCATCTGCCCCATGGCCGCCGCCATCACCGCCGCCAGCATCAATGCGCTCTGCTTCAAGACTCTGCCCTCCACTCAATCACCGTAATTCCGCACGCAACCCAGCCGGTTCACTCCGTCAAACGCCGCCGTCTTGTAGCATTCCGCCAAAGTCGGGTAGTTGAACACCGCATTCACGAAGTAATCCACCTTGCCGCCAAACGCCATCACCGCCTGGCCGATATGGATCAACTCGCTGGCGCCCTCGCCGATGATATGCACGCCCAGCAGTTGCCGCGTCTCCATGTGGAACAGCAGCTTCAACAGCCCCGTCGTATCGCCCACAATCTGGCCGCGCGCAATCTCGCGGTACCGCGCCTTGCCCACCTCGTACGGGATTCCCGCCAGCGTCAACTCTTCTTCGTTCCTGCCCACCATCGAGATCTCCGGAATCGTGTAGATCCCGTACGGGAACAGCTCCGGCACGCTCGAAGTGTCCACCCCGAAAGCATGGCACGCCGCCAGCCGTCCCTGCTCCATTGAGGTCGACGCCAGGGAAGGAAACCCGATCACATCGCCCACCGCGTAGATCGTCTCCACCTTCGTCTGGTAGTGCTCGTTCACCGCAATGCGCCCGCGCTCATCGCTCGTCAGCCCGGCCGCATCCAGGTTCAGCCGCGCCGTATTGCCCGTCCGCCCGATCGAATACAGAACCATGTCCGTCACGATCTGCTTGCCGCTCTCCAGCAGGATCCGCACGCGCTCGCCGGAGTCGTCCTCGATCTTCTCAATCGCCGCCACGCTTTCGCCCAGCCGCAGCGTCACCCGGTTTTCGCGCAGATGGTAGGCCAGCGTGTCGATAATCTCGCCGTCCACAAACGGCAGGAGCCGCAGCCGCTTGTCCACCAGCGTCACCCGCACGCCCAGGGCCGCGAACATAGACGCATACTCGCCGCCAATCACGCCCGCGCCCACAACTGTCAGCGTCCGCGGCAACTCATCCAGCACCAGAATGTCGTCCGACGTCAGCACCCGCTTGCCGTCGAACGGAATGTGTTCGTCCCGCGTCGTCTCCGTGCCCGTGGCGATGATGATCTGCCGGGCCGATACCTGCCGCTGGCCGCCCCCCTCGGCATAGTCCAGCCGCAGCGTGTGCGCATCCACAAAGCCTGCCGAGGCGCTGATCACCTCCACCCGGTTCCGCAGCAATTGCGCCCGCGTCACATCGATCTCGTGCCGGATCACCGAATCCACCCGGTGCAGCAGATCCTGCATCGTGATTCGCTGCTTGACCGAATAGGAGAGCCCGTAGAACTCCTTTTCGCGGTAACCGGAAAGATCGATCACCGCTTCCCGCAGCGTCTTGGAAGGGATTGTGCCCGTGTTGACGGACACCCCGCCCAGCACGGTCTTTCTTTCGATCAGCGCAACGTTCTTTTCCAGCTTCGCGCCTTGGATGGCCGCGCGCTGTCCCGCCGGACCGGATCCGATCACTAGCAGGTCGTAGTCGTAGCCGTGGTTGCTGTGGGACATGGAGACAGATCGCCGGGCCGGATCGTCTCCAGCCTCTTCGATCTTATCAGGTGGCGCAGCCGCGCTTCTGCGTTACTCTTCCACTTCGAACCGCACGGGCTGCTCGATCAGCTTCGGCTCTTTGCCCTTCGTCAGGATCATGAGCTTGTATCGTTCGCCCACCTTGGCTGCCGCCGGGATCTTCGTCTTTAAAGTAATGTCCGTCTGCTCGGCAATCACCAGCTTGATGTCGTTCTTGCCGTCCGTCAGGTACAGCTCGGCTACCAACGCCTTGCCTAGATTCTCTCCGGTTATGACGATCTCCGTGCCCACCTTGCCACTCAAGGGCTCCACTGTCGTGCAGCGCGGGATCGATTCTTGGGCCGTCAGGGGCGCGGGGGCGGCAACGGCCGCGAGTAGGAGCGGGATAAGAAGTGCTATAGAGAACCGCATCTGAAATTCCTTCTGTAACGATCCTAGTGCGCCCAGCGACGGAATGCAAGAGCACAAAGTCAGGATTTCCGCACTACATCGTTGGTTGACCACTCCGATCCGCGAGGTTCTGATTTCCATGCGAGTCCTTTTCCTGGTTTGTTTGTGTGCTGCCGCCGCCCTGGCGCAAGTCCAACAAGGCCGCGTCGCCACGGACTATCACGGCACAATCGCCCTGTTTGAATCCGCTGCCGCCCTCATCGGGGAGACCGCGGCGCCGGTCGAGCGTATCTTCGAAACCGGGCCGGGCCCCGGCGTGTCCATCACAGCCGCCAGTTCCGTGCCGGCGGGTTGGAGTGGTGTCGCCTGGCCGCGCACCAATGATGACGGCAATCTCCGCGCTTTCAGCTTCCATGCGCCGGGTGTTTACCGGGGCTTGGCCACGCCCCCGCTGACCCAGTTTACGGGAGTCGTCCGCAGCCTGACTGACGGTTGGGAACTGCGCCGCCCAGGCTGCGTGAATCTCAGCCGCGACGGCCGCTGGGCCGTCTTCTCAGACCGGATCTGGCTCGGGTGGACCGTGTATCAGACGCGTTGGGTGGATCTCTGGACCGGCGATGAAACTACTCTGCCGGATGTGGTCATCACCGCCAACTCCGTTGCCGACGATGGTTCGCTTGTCGCCGTGGGCGATCGGGTATTGATCGTCATGCCGCCCCGCGCCCAGTTTCGGAACTACCCGCTGCCGTTCTACCCCCGCTCTGCGCCGCTGGACCGTCACGCCGCCGCCGCCGCCGTCCTTGCTTCCGAAGGGCTCTGGCGCGTGGATCTCGCCACCGGCGCAGCCGAGCCGTGGGTGCAACCCTGCTATCCATGCGAAATCCTGGATGTCGCACCCGGCGGCGCGGCTGTCTTGTACCTCCAGCAATCCGCGCTCTATTGGGCTGGAGTGCCGGGCCAACCGCCCCGCCGTCTTACGCGTGAGGGCCAGACAGCCACCAGCGCCACGTGGAACGGAGCCGGCACCAAGATCGTCGCCTCCACCAACGATGGCATTGTGACCTTCGACATGACGCAACCGGACCAGACCGTGTGGGTCCCCGGCCCGGTCACGCTGATGCCCTACCGCCCGTTTGTGCTCGCCCCCGGTCACTGGGTCCGGCAGGAGGGCCGCGGCCTCGCCGGCGCCGTAATCCACTTGAACCTAAATCCGGCAGTTGCGACCGTCAGAATCCGCCATCTACGTGTAGCCGCAACTGGTTGCAGCAAAAACGGTTGTCACCCAGAAGATGATCTGCGCAGCAGTTGGAACTTGGTGGCGGCAAACGCCGAACTGGGTG
>JBBQLF010000579.1:0-3419 GCA_038327695.1 Bryobacterales bacterium | reverse complement strand
CGCACCCAGTTCGGCGTTTGCCGCCACCAAGTTCCAACTGCTGCGCAGATCATCTTCTGGGTGACAACCGTTTTTGCTGCAACCAGTTGCGGCTACACGTAAATGGCGGATTCTGACGGTCGCAACTGCCGGATTTAGGTTGATGCGCATCCTGGGCATCGAGGCGCTCTACCCCAAGCGCAATCTCAGCAGGCCGGACGAGGAACACGACCGGCCGCGTAGAGCCCGGCCAGTACGGCTGCGCGCCCGAAATGGAACAGGCCGCCGCGGTCATTCGCCTGGTCCGCGAGTTCATGGCAGGCCGCCCGGGCCAGTTCCGGGATCGCATCCCATTCCTCAAGCAGGGCGGCATCGAGCTCGAATGGGCCGCGGCCGACGGCGGTGTCGCCTTCGCCACGTTTTACGAGTCCGGCCAGTCCGCCACCCTTGGCGTCTTTGGCTATGACCCGGGCAGTGAGGCGGTCCGCGGCGTGCTCGACGGTCTGCGCCGGACGCTGGGGCTGGGCGCGGCGGAAACCGAGCCCTCGGTGGGGCCGCTGGTGGTGGTAGCGGCCCTGCCGGGCAGGCCGGAGTGGCTACCGGTCCTGCATCTGCTCAATACTTCGCTGGCCGCCACGTTCTTTCAGGCCGTGGCCCAGCGGCAGGCGCCATAGGCGGTAGCCCGGCATCTCCGCAGCCAGTACGTAGCCGTCCATCAAGGCCGGCATCACGCGCCCTACGTCGAGGGCGGCGTTGTACGGCCCCAGGCCGTCGGCGATCCAGGCAGGCCTCGGCCCACGCAGCAACTCCGCGCGGTTGGCCTCCGCCCAGGCCGGGAAGGTCGCCCTGGCGCTGAACAGATGCCGGTCCGCGATCACGCCGGTCAACGGCTGCGAATCCAGATAGCGGGAGCCGGCCGCCAGGCCGCTCAGCCCATAGAGTTCCGGCCGGTAGCCCCAGACCAGCAATGTGTCTCCGCCGCCGGCCCGCGCGCGCAGCACCCGCGCTGCCTGGGCCGAGCTCTCATACATCGCCAGATCGGCCCACGCCTGGCCTTGTGCCATGGCGATGTAGCGCGGCCCGAAGCGGGCCAGCGGAATGGCCAGCAACAGCACGGCCGCCAGCGCCCAGCGCTTCGGCAGGCTCGCCCAGCCATGGGCCGCCAACAGAACCATGACCGGCAGCAGATGAAAGTAGTAGCGCGGGAAGAAGCGCAGCCCCAGAAGCACTGCCCCCAAAGATACGGCCAGCCATACGGACCAGCGCCAGTCCCGCTCCCGCCAGGCGGCGTAGCCGGCTCCGGCCAGCAGCGCCGCGTGGAAGCCGCCCCAGTTCACCGTCCGCCGCGCCCCCTCCAGCCAGGGCTGGGCGAACATCGTCTCCCGCGAGTAGCCGGCGCCCCACACCCACACCTGCGCCCAAAACCCCGGCAGGGCGCCTTGGAGCCCCATCCAGACCAGCGCCACACCCACAGGCGCGGCGAAGCCCGCCGCCACCCAGTGCGCCCTCCGCCACTGCCAAATCAGGCACACGGCCAGGATCAGAAGGCCTTTGGCGTTGAACAAAACCGCCACGCCCGCGCAGACGCCTGCCCAGACCGGCAGCCCCGCCGCCGCCAGGGCCACCGCGGCGAACTGTAGCGGCACGGTGAGCAGATCCGGCGTCAGCGCCATCACTGCCGAGGGCGTGTCAAACGTCAGGAAAAACGCCGTCAGAGCCGCCGCCCATAAGGACTCGCGCTCGCCCCAGAACACGCGGGCCGCCCGCGCCGCTGACCACGCCGCCAGCCAGGCGAACGCCGCGCCAGCCAGCCGCAACACCACGCCCGTCTGCGCGCCCCACAGCAGGTACACCATGGGGAACAGCGGCGGCTTATCGAACCAGATATCCCGGTACAGCGCCTTGCCCCGCAGCAGTTCCAGCGCGGCGGCGGTGGGATAGCCCTCCTCCACCCAGACCACGTTCCAATGACAGAGGCGCGCGGCCAGGAGCAGAAGTCCAATTCCGATCCAGAACGCGCGCCTGTGCATACGTTGATTGTTGCTTTATTTGACGGCCATCGTCACCCCGGCCGGAGAGGTCGCCGCGCCGGCTGTGATTGCTACCTCCAGCGAGTTGCCTGCCGTCACTGTGGTGGGCACGTCGATCTGCGCCATCAGCAACCCGGCCCAGCCGAACGGCACCGCGCCGGCGAAACGCACCGTCGCCGTCTGTCCGCCGATCTTGGCCGTCACCGCCGCCTTCGGTTTGGGTAACGATTGCGATTCGATCCGTCCGTCCATGCCGTCCGGATTGGTCTGGCCCCCGCCCGTCCAGATGACCGTCACGGTGGAGCCCTTTGCCGCCGGGTTCGCCGCCGAGACCAGCGTCCAGCCCGCGTCGTAAATCAGGCCCGCCCCTTTCGGCGTGCCCTCCTGCGTGAACACGCCCGGCGCCGTTGGCGCCACCACCATCGTCAGCGTGTTGGACTTCACGCCCTTGTACTCCAGGCGCACCTGCACGCTGGATTTCCTCTCCACATCGAACGGCACCACGCCGCGCACTTCGCTGGAGTTCACGTACAGCAGCGGAGCCTGCGTGCCGTCGAAGAACAGCTTCACGCCACCCAGTTCCTTGCTCACCTTGCCGTCCGCGTCCAACTGCATCCGCACGACGCTGCTCAGATCCACGCCCGTCGTCAGGACGTTGACAATCTCGCCCGCCGCCACCGCGCCCGCCTGCCCGCTGGCGGCGTTGACGATGCCGTTGTCCTTGATGCTCAGCCCCGCCGCCGGCGCCGCCATGGCGAAATTCACGTTGTCGGCCAGCGCGTAGCCAAGGAACGCGGGATCGCCTGTGCCGCCAAAGAGCACGGTCACCTGAACGCTCCGCGTGCCCACCGTCATCGCGCCGCTGGCCTCGCGCAGCAGCAGCCCGCCGTCGCCGCCGCGATCCTCCAGCGTCACCACCGCCAGAGACGCTTCGTTCAGCTTTTTGCCGGCCTCATCCAGGAACTCCGCCTTGGCCACCGCCGTGTCCGCCGAATCCCGGTAGCCCCCCAGATACGCTGAGAAGCTGAACGTCACACCGCCGGCGTCGATCAGATCCTTCGCCAGCGCGACGTCAATTGTCTGGTGGAACCGTGTACCTTGTCCGCCGCCGGTGCCGATGAACAAATACCGGCCGCGATCCTGCGGCACTTTGTCGCCATCACCCAGCCGCGCGTCCTCATAGGTGGTCACATACATGGAAGGCGGAGTGTGCCAGCCCACCACCGGAATCGAATTGCCCGTACTGGCTTGCGAATCGTTCGGTGTCTCGGCATCGCTGTTGACCACCAGATTGACGCCCATCACCGGCTCGGTATTCAATACCAGTGCCAGGTTGTCCGCGGTAAAGCCGCTCTGCTCCGCCGCCGGGGCGGTCATGTCCAACACCACCTCCACGCTCCGCGTGTTGGG
>JBBQLF010000578.1:0-3423 GCA_038327695.1 Bryobacterales bacterium | reverse complement strand
CCCAGCGTGCCAAGGTGACCCTGGTTGTGCCGCCAGCCGCCACGCTCACCGCGGCGCCCGCCAGCCTGCGGTTCACCAAGAGCATCACCGGCACCGATCCGGTCCCGCAGGCCGTATCCATTGCCAGCACAGGCAGCGCCGTCGCGTACTCGATCAGTTCCTCTACCTCTGACGGGCGGCCCTGGCTGCAGGTGACGCCTGTGGGCGGTCTGACGCCCGGCGCCCTCGCGGTCTCGGTCAACAGTGTCGGCCTCTCGCCCGGCAACTATGCCGGCACCATCGCGGTTTCCTCGCCGGATGCCAGCAATTCGCCGCTTCTGATTGGCGTGACGTTCTCAGTCTCGCAAGTGACGTTTATCGTCACGCCCAGCGTCGTCAATTTCGGAGCGCCGGCCGGAACGGTTGGCACCATCACCCAGCAGCTCCAGATCAGCTCCATCCCGGCGGGTACGATTCCGTTCACCGCCTCCTCCACACAACCCTGGCTCTCGGTGGCGGCCAGCGGCATCGCGCCGTCGGCGTTCGCCGTCACGCTCCAGCCCGCTACGCTGGGCGCGGGGACCTATTCGGCCACCATCAACTTAACCGCCACACAGGGCCAGGCGGCGCCTGTCGCCATCCCTGTCAACGTCGTCATCGGGCCCACCGCGACTCTCGCCATCACTCCGGCGACCGTCTCAGTGACCATCGCGCCCGGCGCCGGTCCGCAGACGGCCAACCTCAACGTAGTGACCACCGCCGCCTCCACGCCGGTCAACGCCGAGGTCCGCACCGTCAACGGAGGGAACTGGCTCTCGGTCAATCCGCCGTCTGGTTTCGCCACGCCCACTCGCAGCTTTGCGCTCATTCTGGATCCCACCGGTCTGGTGGCGGGTTCCTACGCCGGCTCTATCGTGCTGACCGCGCCCAATACGGTCAACAGCCCGATCACCGTGCCGGTCACCATGATCATCTCGGGCGGCCGCAAGGTGCTCTCGCAGATCGCCGACGGCGCCAACTGGCAGACCACCATCACGCTGGTCAACATGGAGAGCACGCCGGCCTCCTACACGCTGCGCTTCTACGCGCCGGACGGCAACGCGCTGCGCCTGCCCATCGAGGGCAATCCAGGGCGTCTGGAAGCCTACGAGGGCCTGATCCCCGGCGGCGGCAGCCGGACGATCCGGACTGCGGGCACCGATCCCACACTGGCCCAGGGATGGGCCGAACTGGAAACGGCGCGGCAGATCGGCGGTCTCGGGATTTTCCGCCAGCGCGTGGCGGACCGGCCTGATCTGGAGTCCGCGGTGACCATCACCAATCCGGCGAACCGATTCCTGCTGGCGTTTGACAACCTGCAGAGTTACGTCACCTCCATGGCGCTGGTCAACACCAGCACCCAGCAGTCGCGCGGCCTGAACATCGCCGTCCGCAGCGAGACCGGCTCCGTGCTGCTGCAGGACACCATCAACCTGCCGTCGCGCGGCCAGACGGCTGTCGAGACGCCCACTCGCTTCCCGATCACCGCGAACACGCGAGGCGTTCTCGACATGACCAATAGCGGCGATTTCACCGGTTTGGGTCTCCGGTTCAATCCCACCGGCGCCTTCACCTCATTCCCGGTTCTGACCATCCCGGCCGCTCCGGTGCAGAACCAACTGCTGTCTCAACTGGCCGACGGCGGCGCCGGCGGTGAATGGCAGACCACCATCGTGCTGATGAATCTCGATACGCAGCCGGCGCCCTACACGCTGCGCTTCTGGGCGCCGACCGGCGCTCCGCTGGCCGTACCCATCGCGGGCGGCGCGGCCGTCACGGTGTTGGACAACACCATCCCGGCCGGTGGCACCCAGACCATCACCACCCAGGGCGGCTCCACGCCGCTCATCACCGGCTGGACTGAGCTCGTCTCTGCCCGCGCGGTCGGCGGCGTGGCGGTGTTCCGCCAGCGCGTCGGCGGGCGTCCGGACAACGAAGCCGGTGTCACCGCTACCGCCAGCGGGCGTAATTTCCTGCTGCCGTACGAGAACACGGAGAGCTTCGTCACCTCCATGGCGCTGGTGAACACGAACTCCACCGCCACGGCCACAATCGTCGTGAGTCTCCGCGATGAGTCCGGCGCCATCATCGGCACGGAGTCCATCGTGCTGGGCCCGCGCGCTCAGACCTCGTTCAGCACGGCGGATCGGTTCCCGGCGCTGAAGAACCGCCGCGGCGTGCTGGAGTTCACCACGACAGGCGCTGAAATCTCCGGCCTGGGCCTGCGATTCAATCCCTCCGGGGCGTTCACGTCGCTGCCGGCGATGCCGAAATAAGCGCGCCCGAGGGCAGGGAATCAGGCGATGCCGGCGCATGGTGATACAGTGGCACCATGCGCCGCATCGCCTACTTGTTTCTGATCACTCTGCTGCCGGTTCCGGGCCAATCTGATCCAGCGGCTGGCTGGTGGATGCGTGAACCGCTGCGCTGGCTCCAGACGAACCTGCGCGAACCCGACTCCGCTACGGACCCGCTGCTGCTGGTCCGCCAGGCCGATGCCTTCCACGCCAACGTGCTGCACCTCAACATGGGCGGCATCGCGGCTACCTATCCCACGCGTGTCGAATTTCATTACCCGAGCCCGCAACTTCCGCCCGGCCGCGATTTCTTCGGCGACGCTCTGCGCGAGGCTCACGCCCGGCACATCCGCGTAGTCGGCCGCTTCGATTTCTCCAAGACCCGCAAGGAGGTTTTCGACGCCCACCCGGAGTGGTTCTTCCGCAAGGCGGACGGCACCCCGGTGATCTATAACGGCCTCTACTCCACCTGCATCAACTCGGGCTGGTACCGCGAACACGCTGCCCGGATCCTCACCGAGGCGCTCACCCGCTACGACGTCGACGGGCTGTTCTTCAACATGTTCGGCAACCAGTCCAGCGACTACAGCGGCAACGCGCTGGGCCACTGCCACTGCGATTCGTGCAAACGAAAGTTCCAGGAAATGTTTTCGCGGCCTCTGCCTGAAAACGCCGCCGATCCGGACTACCGCCGCTTCATGGCCGCTTCCTCCCAGGCGGTGGCCGCCGATTTTGGCCGGATCATTCACAAGCTCCGTCCGCAAGCCGGCTACTTCAACTACCTGGACGAAGCCACCGACGGCATCATGTCGGAATCGAACACCGGCGTCACGCGGCCGCTGCCGATGTGGCCGTATACTTCCTCGGCCAACGTGAACCGCGCGCGCAACTCGCAGCCCGCCAAGATGTCCATCAACCTGTGCATGCAGTTTGTGGACTACGCCTGGCGCTTCGCCACCGTGCCTGGCGGTGAAATCGCCCTGCGCCTGTGGCAGAACATCGCGCACGGCGGTGCCCTGGCCTTCGCCATCAACGGCACGTTCGATCAGCAGGACCGCCAGGCGGTGGAGGTGGCGCGCCCCATCTTCGCCTGGGCCGCGGCGAACCA
>JBBQLF010000577.1:0-3427 GCA_038327695.1 Bryobacterales bacterium | reverse complement strand
GCTGGATCCTTCGAAGCAGGGATGGCGAACGCCTTGGGGAGCGCCGCCATCTTGGCGGCAGGATTTGGCATCTTGCCAAATCCTCTTCGGGGGAGGACGCCGATTTCAAAGTAAGCGTGGTCCGGAGCACCGTATGAACTTTGTCGCGGCCAGGTCATCGCGGTCATAGTCTGAGCCGCTATGACTGACACGCACCACGCCATTATCAAATCCGACCAACGCGGCCGGCTCCGCTTCACCCCCGCCCAACGCGCCACCCTGCTGGACGCCTACGACACTAGCGGCCTGAGCGGACCGAAGTTCGCCCAACTCCACGGCATCAACTATCAGACCTTCGCCGGCTGGCTCCAGCGCCGCAAGCGCGGCCCGGCACCCAAGCCTCCGCGAGGCACTCCCGGCCTGATCACGTTCCTTGAGGCTGACACCTCCGCGACGAGCGGAGGCTCCGTGCTGGAGGTCCATCTGGCAGGCGGCGCGAAGCTGCTGATAGACAACCGCGCCCAACTCGCCCTGGCCGCCGCCCTCATCCGCGAACTAACCACCCCACGGTCATGCTGAGCTTTTCCGGCAGTCTCAAGGTCTTCGTCGCGGTGGAACCCTGCGACATGCGCCGCAGCTTCAATGGCCTGCACGACGCGGTGAGCAACCACCTCGGCGAGGATCCCCGCAGCGGCGCGGTGTTTGCCTTCACCAACAAACGCCGCAGCCTGCTCAAAATCCTCTATTGGGATGGAACCGGACTGTGGATCCTGGCAAAACGGTTAGAAAAGGGGACCTACTCCTGGCCCCGGCCGGCCGACGCGGCCGACGGCAAGTTGCGCCTCAGCACCACCGCCCTGGCGCTGCTGCTGGACGGCATCGACATGCGCGACGGTTGCCGCCGCCCCTGGTATCAGATCGACGGTTAGCTCCCCGGGCGCGGTCGGCCGGCGGCGGGCGGATACATATTTGAAAAAAGTTGGAGAAAATCGAAAATATATCGAAATTGGTGAACAAACCCGTCCGCCGCCGGCGTTACTACTACGAACATAGTAAATGCCACCCGCCAGAGAACAGGAACTGCTTGAGAAAATCGCCACGCTCACCGCGAGGGTCGCCGAACTCTCGGCGCTCAACGAGCAGCTCGCCCAGGCCGTCGACCGGCTCAGCCGCCGCCTCTTCGGCAAGTCCAGCGAACAGCTCGACCCCAACCAACTCGAACTGCTCCTCGGCGAGCTGGGCCGCCAGCCCGCGCCCCCGCCGCCGCCCGCCGCTGCGGACCTCGCCCCGCCCGCCCGGCCGAAACGTCCCGCGCCGCCACGCCGCGACCGCATCCCGCCCAACCTGCCCGTCACCGTCGTGACCATCGACCCGCCCGAGGTGCTCGCCAACCCGGACGCTTTCCGCCGCATCGGCGAGGAAGTCACCGAGCGCATCCGCTTCACCCCCGGCGTCTTCAGCATCCTGCGCCAGGTGCGCGGCAAATATGTCGAAATCGACAACCCCGTAGCCAAGCCCGTCATCGCCCCGCTGCCGCCCTGCCTCCTGGAGCGCGGCACCGCCGACGCGACCTTCGTCGCCGAGATCATTTACAACCGCTTCGCCCTGCACCTGACCTACTATCGGCTCGCCGAGATGTTCGTCGCCCTCGGCGCGGACTTCGACCGCAAGACCCTCTGCTCCCACGCGATGCTCGGCGCCGACTGGCTCCAAGTCATCTATCGGGAAATCCAGGCCGAACACCGGCGATGTCGATACCGACAGTTTGACGAAACCCCCATCGCCAATCTCAAACCCGGTTCCGGCAAGGCCCAGCAAGGCTACTTCTGGGTGAGCAACATTCCCGGCGGCAGCGTGCTTTACCAATGGCGCACCGGGCGTGACGCCGGCGGCGCGGCGGAACTCTTCGGCCCCGACCCCGAACTGCCCGCGCAACCCACCGCGGCACAGATCGACGAAATCACGTGCCTCATCCAGTGCGACGCCTACAGCGCCTACGGCACCTGGGCGGCCAAGCGGCCGTGGATCCGGCTGGCCGGCTGCAACGCCCACGCCCGGCGCAAGTTCACCGAGGCCACCGCGCAGAATCCCCGGCTGGTGGGCTGGATCCTGCGGCAATACGCCCTGCTCTACCAGATCGAAACCCGCCTGCGCAAGGCCAAGGCCGGCCCCGCGCTGCGGGCCGCGGTGCGCGCGTCGGAATCCCGGATGATCTTCGAGCGGCTCGGCAAAGTCCTGCGGCGCCTCGCATTGCGGACCTCGATCCTGCCCAAGAGCCAGTTGGGCAAGGCGCTGACCTACGCCATCGGCAATTGGGAGCGTCTCGGCGTGTTCGTGACCGACGGGCGGATCGAGATCGACAACAACCTGTTGGAAAACGCCATGCGCCCGACCAAGATCGGAGCGAAAAACTGGCTGTTCATCGGCCGTGAGGAAGCCGGCCAGTCCGCGGCGGTCCTTTACACCATCGTGGAAAACTGCCGCCGCCTTGGCATCAATGTCCGCGAATATCTCATCGACGTGCTCACCCGCCTGCCCGCCATGAAGGCGGACGAGGCAACCGCGCTCACCCCCGCCAACTGGCTCAAGGCCAAGCAGGCGGCGGCGAAAGGAAAAGCGGCGTGAATGCACAGCGGTCATAACGCCCGCAACTATCGCCCCCCACGCCCCGGCCCCGCCAGCTAGATCATACGGTGCTTCGGACCACGCTTACGTTAGGAGGCACGGCTTGTTCGCTTTTTGTTTTCTTCGGGAAGAGGTCCGACTTGGAATCGTGCTCCTGAAGCCAGTCGATTATTCTGAGCGCATTGTCCTTCTGACCAGCTTCTACATAAGCCCGAGCAAGCACCCAGGCAGAACGCGTGACCGCCAGAATGCTCAATCCATCCTCATACTCCGTCTCGACCTTGGCCCCGTCTTCAAGTGGTATGAAACCCTTCAGGAACTCCTCAAGTCGTTTGATCCTCATTGTGAGATCCTTTGTCTCTCTTGCCCACCGGGCATGTTCCATCATGTTGGACGGCGGGGCTTCTTCATTCGAGTGCCCTACTGAAGCAAGTGCCACAAAGGCACAAAGCGCGAGAATCATCGTCTTCATATTATTAGCGAACGTCAAAGAGCACGCGCCGCCACTAGCGATGGCGAGCGTTGAGACGGGGAAAAGGGTTCATATTACGGGTGATGTTGATGACAGGGCGGCTAGTGGCGGTTGCGTGTCTCGACTTGTTAGCCTTCTGGTTTCATCTTCGAGTCACATGACAGAATAGCCAGACCATGCTGCATCCCATCCAGACATATCCAACGGTAGCTAGGTCCATAGAAAGCCCTTCATAAGGCATCGAGTGGCGCAGAAACTCAGGATCCCCTGCAATCTGACGAGCTGCACTAAAGGTAACCTTATGGGCCCACCAGAGGGGGAATACAAAGCCCACGAATAATGCACCGAATA
>JBBQLF010000576.1:0-3449 GCA_038327695.1 Bryobacterales bacterium | reverse complement strand
GTGGAAGCTGATGCCGAGCGGCAGCACAATGTCGAAGGCCAGCGAATCCGGAGGCCGGCCCAGCAGCAGGGCCACGTTGCCGGTCAGGAAGTTGAAGTATTTGAAGAAGCCGAGGAAGGCGAGGTTGGCGGCGAGACCGAGAATCAACACGGGCTTACGGTGGGCCGGACGGGCGCGCTCCAGCCAGAGGGCGACGGTGTAGTCGATGGCGGACAATGTCAGCAGCAGCGGGACGAAGCGCGGGTTCCAGAAGGCGTAGAAGAAGTAGCTGGCCACCAGCAGGACGTACTTGCGCGCGGGGCGCGGCGAGAGGTAGAACAGCACCAGAGCGGCGGCGAGGAACACGAAGAACTGCGCGGTGTTGAACGGCATGGGAGGATCGCCAGCACGGTACGCCCTATCTGGACGGACCGAGAATCCTCCGAACCTCGCGGACCAGCAGGGGCGCCAATTGCGCGGCGCCCTCGCGGTTTACGTGGGTACCGTCTTTGAAGTACGCGGGGCGCTCCAGCACGTCGAGAAGATGCTCCTGGGCCAGCGATACATTGGGGCGAGCGGCGAATTCCCGGATGGAGGAGGAGCGCTTGACAACCAGGCCATCGGGCCTGGGGATGGGGCCTCGGGCGAGGCGGACGAAGATGATCCTGGTGGGGGAGCCGCGATAGTGCTCAAAGATCCGCCCAAACCACTTGCGCCGGAATGCGGCCACCAGGCCCCGCTGCTCGACAACCGGACGCATGAGGATCTCGCGGACCGTTCTGCGCTGATCCTCGCCGGCACCGGGAGGCAGCGTGGCGCGCCATTGTTGCCAGTCCACCTGAAGGCCGGCCAGGCTGCGGGTCTCCTCTTCGTAGTCGTAGGTCCACTGCGCCCAGTTCTCGCGGTACAGCCTGACATCGTCCAGACGCTTCAAGGGGTGCGATAAGAAAGCATGGATATCCTGCTGATACACAAAGCCTTTGAGCAAAGCTCCGCGAAAGGCGGACCAGCGCTGGGCGGCGCCGCTAAAGGAGGCGGTGAAATCGGCAAGATCGGATAGGCGCAGGTGGCCGATGAAGGAGTGCACCGAGCCGAGTTCGTTTTCCGGCACATCACCGGCGTCTTCGTCGTCATAGTCATTGACGCCAAAGACGACCGCGCGGTAGCGGCGGGCCGTTGGATCGAGATCCCGGAGCATGTAGTACCAGGTGCGGGCGTCGCTGCCGGCCACGCCGGCGTGGCGAAAGACGTAACCGGATTCGGCGGAGAGCTGATTGGCCTGGCGGGGCAGGTAGCCGAAGCGTGAGTTCCCCAGGGTGACCACAACGTTGCCGCCCAACTCCCACTGCTTTTGGAGTTCCCTTTGATAGGTCAACTCGAAAGCCCCGGCAAAGGAGTCTGGCTCCGTGATGGAGGCGTATGACCCGGTGCGGAACAGGAATGCGTCGCAGGCAAACAGGGCCGCGGCCGCCGCCAGGCAGGCGCACACGACGCGCCCGGGGCGGGCAGCAGATGGTGTGGCGGCTGGAGTGTCGGGCAAACAGTGATTGTACCGAAACCCGGGGGCGCGCACGGCGGATTTCCGGTACGATACGAGTTTGCCGATGAGCGCGCTCAGAATCGCCCGCACCCGTTCGCGCCTGGCCGTGCTTCCGCTGGCCTGCCTGCTGGCAGGATGCGCCAGGGTGCCCGAGCCGGTCTCCATGCCCGCCCAGTACACCATGCCCGCAGGCCCGGAGCCCGCCGTCGCGGCGCTGCCTGCCCTGCGTCCGATGCTCTCCATGGCGGACGCCGATATTGACGACCACGTTCTTAGGGATGTCCAGCGGGCGGAGACCGGCGAACCGGGCCGCTGGACCAACGAACACCCGGCGTTCCGGCTCACCCTGGAAGACGTGGAGGCGATGGAGTTTTACATCCAGTTCTTTCTGCCGGAAGTGACCTTCCAAGCCACCGGCCCGGTCCGTTTGGCGATCACCATCAACGGGACCGCCGTGGCCACGCCGGAATTCCGGCGAGAGGGGGGGCACGAGTTCCGGTGTGCCCTGCCCGCCGGGTTGCTGAAGAGGAAGGAGCCTGTCACCGTATCCATCGACGTGCGGCCGCCCTACCGCAAGCCTGACGATGGAACCAGGTTGGGCGTTCTACTGTTTTCCGTCGGATTCAGGAAGCCCGGCGAGTGATGCAGGTTCTGGCCATTGTTGCCGCGGCGTTACTCACTTACGCAGTGAGCCTATCGGCCGGGATCTGCCTGCTGCGGCCGCTGCGGGTACGGCTCTATCGCAGTGAGATCCTCTACCTCGGATTCGTCCTGGGTTCGGCCTGTCTGAGCCTGACGGTCTTCGTGCTGACCGCGTGCTCGCTGGCATCGGCTCCGGTGTTTCTCCTGGCGGGCATCGTTCTACTGGCTGGCGGCGCGACGAGTTGGCGATGGGCCGCCAGCGCCGCTACGCTGCCCGCGTGGCCGCGCAAGGCCGCTGCCGGGTGGTGGTTGGTCTATATGGTCTTCGCGGCGCTGTACCTGAGCAACGCGCTACTGCCGGAGACAACGCCGGACGCGCTGTCCTACCACGTGGCTTTTCCGGCGCGCTATTTGCAGGCGCACGGCTTCACCAGCATCACCGCCAATCTGCTGGCCGGGATGCCGCAAGGCATCGAGATGCTGTTCCTGTTCGCCTACTCGCTGGGCGGCTCCAGCGCGCCGGCGATGGTGCATCTGCTGTTCCTTCTGACCGTTCCATTCGGGATGGCCGCCTATGGCCGCAGAGCCGGATTTCCTCTGGCCGGCGCCATCGGCGGGCTGCTGTTCTTCCTGAGCCCGATCGCCGGCAGGACTGGCACATGCGCCTACGTGGACGTGGCGCTGGCCAGCGTGGCCTTCGCCTTGTTCTACGCCATACAGATCTGGCGCGAGGAGCCCAATGACGGATGGCTGGTGGCGTTGGGGCTCCTGGCCGGCTTCGCCTTCGCCATCAAGTACACGGCATTTGTGGCGCTGCCGTATGCCCTCGGTTGCGTGCTGTGGCGGCTGTGGCGGGCCAGGCTGCCGCTGGTGCGTCCGGCCGCCATAGTGGCCGCGGCGGCGCTGGCCATGGCGCTGCCTGGGCTCATCAAGAACGAGGTGATGCTGGGCAACCCGCTATTTCCTTTCGCCAACAGGGTGTTCCCGAACCGGGTGATCCAGCCCGCGTTCGAAGATGTCATCGCGCACCAGATGAGGAACTACGGCTCTGTGCGGTGGAGCGAAGTGCCGCTGGAGACGACAGTGCGGGGGGCGCGGCTGACGGGCGTGGTGGGCCCGGTGTTCCTGCTGGCGCCGCTGGCGTTGCTGGCTCTGCGGCGCAAAGAGGGCCGGCAGTTGCTGCTGGCGGCAGTCGTGTTTGGCGTACCGTACTTCGGCAACCTGGGGACGCGCTTTCTGCTGCCCTGCCTGCCCTTTGTCTCGCTGGCGCTGGCGTTGGCGCTGGCGC
>JBBQLF010000575.1:0-3454 GCA_038327695.1 Bryobacterales bacterium | reverse complement strand
CTGACGGGCCCTAACCTCCCGGGCCTTCCACCTTCTGAAGAACCGGCAGGCTCGAAACAACCGGCTGCGTCCCGAAGGGTGCCCTGGGAGAGCGTGACGCCCAGGAGAATCGTTCCGCCTGATTAAGACTCCCAGGCCATTTCAGGCATTACTACCTGGTTATCGCTATATTGCGCGCAGCAACTCCGCACAACAGGCCCGAGTAGGCCAAGTTGCTGGCCGCCGCCGCCTTCGGCTTGATCCATCTCCGCTTCAGCGCAAAGCGCTGAAACAGCAGAGTGCCCGCCGTCAGCCCCACTTTCACCGCCGCCATCTCCCACCCGAACCGCCGGTCCTGACGCGCAAATGAGAGCATCGGGTTCGCCTCTTGATGGCCCCACGAACTCGCCGCATCGGCAGCCGCACACGCCGCCACCGATGCTACAGACGCACGGTACACCGAAACCTCGCGCTGGGCGCTCCCACGCTGAACCAGACACGCGAACAGTAGAATTGCCAACAGGCAGACCCGCTTCATTGGCTCGTCCCCCCGGCAATCTCCCGCCACGCCCGCCGGACTTTGTCCCACGCTTGCAGATCCACGCGCCCGTCGCGCAACTTGCTTACATATTCGTTGTAGCGGCAGGCAAAATCATTGAGTTCCGTTTCCGAGATGGGAACCCGCGCCACGCTACGTTCCACTTTCGCCACCCGCTCGGCAGGCGCACGCTTTGCCCTCACTTCAGCCTGAGCACACCCGCGCTGCACCAGGCACACCAACAGTAGGATTGCCAACCACCAGACTCGCATCACTCCCTTACCCTCCCGTTATCTTCGTTTACGTGGATTGCGGCGTCTTCGCCGCATTAGCCAGGCAAAGCGTCCAGCTTCGCCCGGCTCTTGGGAACGCGCCCGCCGCCGTGCCCCATTCGCCGCCCGGCACACCGGCCGCCAGCGAGTTCATCGCCGCCCAGTCATCCTCGCCGCGCGGCTCACAGCGCCCACGCAGGGGCACGCCCCGATCGGCCCGGAGATTCCTCCGGCCACAGCGACGCTCAGCGCGGCGTCATCAGGAAGCGCGGGTTCCCGCAATAACCCAAAGTTTCCGGCTGGCTGCCGGATGGCCGCCAGTAAGTTCGGTGGATTTGAAGTCGCCCCTGGACCTCGCGCCAGTGCGCTTCCGCCAGTCTGGCGGGTCCGCAAGCGTCTCCCAGAACGTCCGGGCAGGGGCAAGGTGTTGGTTTGTGACGGTCGCTGTCAGTGATTGACTGCGATGGGATTTGTGGAGCCAGCGGAGGGGATCGAACCCCCGACCCTCTGATTACAAATCAGATGCTCTACCATCTGAGCTACGCTGGCTCACCAGATTCACCCCATTATAGCGAGTCCGGCTCAGGGCATCATAGCCCGCCGGTGCGGTAACTCGCCGTCAGCGTGTCGCCCACCTGAGGAATCGACACGCTCAGGAACGTCACCAGGTTGCCGCTCAACACGTAATCCGTACCCGCTTTCTGCAGAATGCCGTTGCGGAACAGATGCAGGCTCGCCGCCGGACTGGGCGCCTGGCCCAACGTGAAGGTGCTGTTGGCGCCGTTCAACACGCCAGCCGGCACTTCCATGTCCACGAACCCCGCGGATCCCCCGCTGCCGCACGCCCCGCTGCTGCCGTCCACCCGGATACAGTCGCCGGCCTGCCCCCCCACGCCGACAATCCGGCCCAGACCGTTGATCAGGGCAATCCGGTTCACGGCGAAGTCGGGACCCTTCATCGGCCGGTCGTTGAGCGCCTCCGGCAGTCCCACCACGTCGGCCAGGAAAACCTCTCCGGTCGAACCCGAGCCCCCGCCGCCCGTTCCGGCCGGTGGTGCGGACGTGATGCGGATGTCTTTCAGCGTCACAGGCAGCGCCGATGCCGGCACGGCCCACATCTCAGTAAACTGAGTCCGCCCGTCCACTGTGTAGCGCACCGTGTAGTAGGCGCCGGACGATGCATTGGTGGTGGGCACCAGCTGAGTGCGCAGCACTCCGTCCACAATCTGAATGGTGATGATATTGGCGGGGATGGCAGTCGTGTTGGACGCCGTGAAGGACCGCCACAGGATGGAAACGGCGCCCGTGAAGGTCTTGCCGTCGGCGCGGTAGAGCACGTCCTGGATCTGTGTCAGCGGCGGCGCCGCCGCGACCGGCGTGGCATACCAGGCCGCGATGAGCATCAGGACAAGAGAAAACTGGCGAAGCTGGAACATTTGGTTACTGAAAACCTCCCGCCAGTACAATAGGCACACGGATTTCGAGATCCGCGCCCAATCCGGCCGGTGCTTCAGACCAAGTCACTCATTCCATTGGCCTTATCGGAATAAAATATTCCCAAAACAGTTGTGAACGGACTAAACGAGTCTGCCGTTTTTCTCGATCCGCTCGGCGTTCAGGTAGCTGCGCAGCGCCTCCGGCAGCACCACGCTGCCATCGCTCTGCTGGTAGTTCTCCACAATGGCGACCCACGTTCGCCCCACCGCCAGGCCACTGCCGTTCAACGTATGGGCAAACTCGCTCTTGCCCTTCGCCATCTTGCAGCGGATCCCGGCCCGCCGTGCCTGAAAGCTCTCGAAATTCGAGCACGACGAGATCTCGCGATACGCATCCTGGCCCGGCATCCACACTTCCAAGTCATACGTCTTCGCGGAAGAGAACCCCATGTCCCCCGTGCACAACGCCATGCGCCGGTACGGCAGCCCAAGCTTTTCCAGCACCTGCTCGGCGCTGCGCGTCAGGTTCTCCAACTCCGCGTAGCTCTGGTCCGGCCGCGCGAAGTTCACCAGTTCCACCTTCTGGAACTGGTGCTGCCGGATGATGCCCCGCACATCCCGCCCATGGCTGCCCGCCTCGCTCCGGAAACAGGGCGTGAACGCGCAGTAACGGATCGGCAGCGAGTCGCCATCCAGCGTCTCATCGCGATAGATATTGGTGACCGGCACCTCCGCCGTCGGAATCAGCCAGAAGTCAGACCGCTCCAGCTTGAACAGGTCAACGGCAAACTTCGGCAACTGCCCGGTCCCGAACAGGCTGGCCGAGTTCACCATGAATGGCGGCAAAACCTCGGTATAGCCGTGCTCCCGCGTGTGCAAGTCCAGCATGAAGTTGATCAGCGCCCGCTCCAGCTTGGCCCCGGCGCCAAAGTAAATGGCGAACCGCGCGCCCGTAATCTTGGCGGCCCGCTCAAAGTCCAGAATTCCCAGGTCCACACCCAGATCCCAATGCGCTTTCACCGGAAAATCGAAGGCCCGCGGCGTCCCCCAGCGGCTCACTTCCACGTTGTCGTCGCCGCTGGCGCCCACCGGCACACCCTCGCCAGGCAGGTTCGGAATGCTGGCCAACTGCAGGCGGAACTCGTCGTCAATCCCCTTCACCACCTCGTCCAACTCGGCCACGCGCTCACCCATCGCCCGCACCTTGGCCTGCAGTTCGTTGGTGTCCT
>JBBQLF010000574.1:0-3474 GCA_038327695.1 Bryobacterales bacterium | reverse complement strand
GGACGGATCGCTGTGCGTGTTCCGCTCCTACTATGGCGGTTCGCGCCGGAACGGGATCTTCATCGTGCAGCGCATCGCCACTATGGACGAAGGCGGCGAGTACACGATCAAGCGCTATGACAGCGTCAAGAAGGCGGACGGGGAATCCTGGAGCCATCAGCAGATCCGGATGAAACCGGGCAATCCGGAGTTTCAGCAGTGGGATCTGCGGGAGGAAGACAGGCTGGTCACCATCGCCGAGTTCGTTTGTGTGCTGGAAGATCCGGTCTGAGCGGACCGGGCCAAGCCTCGGCGCCCGTCAGTTGTTCATCTCGGCCGCGACATCGGTGGCCGGCTCGTCGAAGTACAGGAAGCGGCGGCAGTTCTCGCAGTGCAGCACCTGCTCACCGGCCTTCACATCCTGGAAATACTGCGGCCGCATCAGCATCATGCACGCCTGGCACATATCGTTTTTCGCCTCGGCCACCACGGCGCCCTCTTTGTAGTAGCGCGAGCGGAGCCGCTGGTAGTAGGCCAGGATGGGGGCCGAAAGCTGCTGGGCCCGTTGAGCGTGCCCGGCTTCGGCGAGGGCCAGTTCCACCTTGTCCTCTGCCGTTCTCGCCTGCGCCTTCACGCGCTCCGACTGCACCACTTTCTTTTCGGCCGCCAGCGACACCTCGGCGGCCTGGACGTTAGTCTCCAGCGTTTCCGCCTCGCCCATCAGATCCAGCGTGTGGTCCTCGCACTTCCGGATCGCCTGCTCGCAGAATTCGATCTCGTGCTGAAAAGCGCGGTATTGGTCGTTCGTCTTGGCCAACAGCATCTGGTCCCGCAGTTTCGAGATCTTCTGCTGGTGGGTCGCCACTTCGCCGTCCAGGCGCTTGCGTTCCCGCTGGTTGGCGGCCAAGGCAGTCTTGTCCTTCTCCAGCCTTTGCATGTGGCCCATTAGAGTCTTTTCGATCTCGGCGATCTGGCGCGGCAGCGTGGCGATCTCACGCCGCAATTCAGCGATCCGTTGGTCAACGGTCTGGAGTTGGAGCGCGATGGCGACGTCTTTGTGCATCAAGGGCTAATTTTAGCATTCAGGGCGGAAAACCGTTTTAGGATCGGTCCGCCCAGCGCGCGCGTGGCCATCTCCAGTTCTTCCACGTGAAGCGCCCGGCAGACGGAGTACAACACCGCGACGCCTAGAGGGATCGATACCGCCAAGTCCACCAGGCGCGCTACGGTGCCGGGTCCCATCACTGTGTTGACAGCCTTGCTCGAAACCCACACCACCAAGCCCATGGCCGCCGAGGCCAGGCTCACTTTGCCGATCACACCGCGCAGACGCCGCCCGTGAATTCCACCGATCTTGCCCTTCATCACCTGAAACAGAACCAGGAAACTGAACAGCGCGACGGCCGACGTGGCCAGCGCCAATCCGGCGTGACCCAGGCCAAACAGATGCACCATCGAGTAGGCCATCCCGGCATTGATGAGCACAGACCCGAGGCTGACCAGCATCGGCGTCCGGGCGTCCTTGAGGGCGTAGAAGGCCGGCGTCAGGATCTTGACGGCGGAATAGCCGGCCAGCCCCAGCGCGTAACAGGATAAGGCCAGCGCCGTCTGCTGGGTGTCATAGGGCTGAAACCGGCGTCCTTCAAAGATCGCTCCCACGATGGACCGCCCCATCACGATCAGGCCCACTGACGAGGGCAGCGTGAGGACAAAGACCAAGCCCAGAGACCTGGCCAGGGTCTCGCGAAACTCATCGGTGTCCCCGGAGGCGGCGCTGCGCCCGATCGCCGGCAAAGTGGCCGTGGCGATGGCCACGCCGAACAGGCCGAGAGGCAACTGCATGAACCGGAACGCATACTGGAGCCAGGATGTCGCACCGTCCACTCCGCGCACGGGATCATAGACGCTGGCGGCAAAAAACGTGTTGACCAGCACGTTGACCTGCACACTCGAATTGCCGATGATGGCAGGGCCCATGAGCCGCACGATGTGGCGCAGGCCGGGGTGTTGGAAGTCGAACGCCGGACGGAACCGGAAGCCCTCTTTGTAGAGGCTCGGCACCTGGCAGAGCAACTGCAGCGCTCCGCCGATGACAACCCCATAGGCCATGCCCACGATGGGTGTAATGCCCAGCCACGGGCCCAGAACGAAGCCCAGCAGCAAACCTGAGGTAACGCTGCCCAGGTTGAACCAGGTGGAGGAAAACGCTGGCACGGCAAAGCGGTTACACGCGTTGAGAATCCCCATGGCTTGGGCCGCCAGCGAGACCAGCAGCAGGAAGGGGAACATGATCTGGGTCAGCTTCACCGCCTCGGCTACCTTCTGGGGATTCGTCGCCGCCCAGTTCCGGGTGAGCAATGGCACCAGCCACGGGCTCACCAGAACACCGGCCAGGCAGAGTGCGCCGACAAACAGGATGATGGCCGTCGCCACCAGGTTGGCCAGGTGCGCCGCCTCCTCCTTGCCCTTGTTCTGGAGGTACTCGACAAAGGTCGGGACAAAGGCCGACGACAACGCACCTTCGGCAAACAGGTCCCGCGTGAGATTCGGAATGCGGAATCCGATGACGAACGCGTCCACGGACGAACCGGCGCCGAACAGCCGCGAGATAACGCCCTCGCGCACCAGCCCCGCGACGCGGCTCATCAAGACCGCCATCGATGCGATGCCCGCGCTTTTGAAGACTTTCTCTGACTGGGAGCCCAAGGTAGTTGCTGCCGCTAACCGCCGTACTTTTCAAAGAAATGGGCGACCGTCATGGCACCCAGATAGAAGTGGTCGAGCTTGAACTTCTCGTTGGGCGAGTGGAGGCCATCGTCAGGCAGGCCGAAGCCCATCATGACGGTGGGAATGCCCAGGTGCTGGGCGAAATCGCCGACAATCGGCACCGATCCGCCGGAGCGGATGAAGACGCACCGGCTGCCCATCACATCCTGGAACGCCTCGGCCGCCATGTGAATCGCCGGGTGATCCGGATTGACCACCACGGCCGGCCCGCCGCTGAGCCTGGTGACTTTCGTCTGGATGCCCTTCGGCGTATGAGCCGCCACCCAGGCGGAGAAGGCCTCAAACATCTTCTCCGGATCCTGATCCGGCACCATGCGCATGCTCACCTTGGCTGTGGCCGTGGCCGGGATGACGGTCTTGGCGCCGGTCCCGGTGAAGCCGCCGGCGATGCCGTGCACTTCCAGGGCCGGCCGCGACCAGACACGCTCCAGCACCATCCGGTCCGGCTCGCCCGTCAGGCAGGACGAACCCACTTCCTTGGACAGGAACTCGGATTCCACGAACGGCAGGGATCGCCAGCTGGCTATCTCCGCCGGGGCGGGCTCCGCCACCGTGTCGTAGAAGCCCGGAATCTGAATTCGTCCGTCGGCGTCTTTGGCCTGAGCCAGCAACTCGATCAACCCGTAAACCGCATTCGGCGCCGCGCCGCCGTACAGGCCGGAATGCAGATCCCGCTTCGGCCCGGTGGCCTACACTTCCATGTAGACC
>JBBQLF010000573.1:0-3476 GCA_038327695.1 Bryobacterales bacterium | reverse complement strand
GGTCGAGAACGTCTTATGCAGGTTGGAGTGGAGTACATCGATGCCGAAGTCGCCGGGCCGTGCAATGCCCACCAGCGCGTTCAAATTCGCACCATCCATGTACACTTGGGCCCCTTTTTGGTGCAGAATCTCGCAAATTTGTACGATATTCTCCTCAAAAACGCCCACTGTGTTGGGGTTGGTGATCATCATCGCGGCTACATCTTCATTGACGGCCGCGGCCAGCACAGCCGGGTCGATCATGCCCTGGCTGTTCGACTTCAGGGTCTGCACCTGATAGCCGGCGATGATGGCGGTGGCCGGGTTGGTGCCGTGCGCCGAATCCGGGCACAGTACGGTTTTACGCGGGTTGCCCTGCGATTCCAGATACGCCCGCACCAGCATGATGCCGGTGTACTCGCCGTGCGCGCCCGCGGCTGGCTGTAGCGTTACCGCGTCCATGCCGAAGATTTCGCCGAGGTACTGTTCCAGCACGGCGGCAATCTCCATGACGCCCTGGGAGAGCGCCTCCGGCTGATACGGATGCGCCCAGGCCAGGCCCTCGATCCGGGCCACGGCCTCGTTGATCCGCGGGTTGTATTTCATCGTGCAGGAGCCCAGCGGGAACAGGCCGAGATCGATGCCGTAGTTCCAGGTGGACAGACGCGTGAAGTGGCGGATCACCTCCACCTCGCTGACCTCCGGAAAGTCCTCAATTTCGGTGCGGACATTGCCGGCGCCCAATGTTTCGGCGGCGTCCACGTCCGGCACGTCGAGCTCCGGCAGTTGATAGCCAGTCTTGCCCGGCCGCGAGAGCTCAAACAGCAGCGCTTCGTTCTGAGTGAAATGGGGGCGGATCTTGCCCAGTGACTTCGGCATTAGAGGAGCACCTCCTTGACCACGTCCATGTTGGCGCGTTTGGACATTTCCGTGGCGCACAGCAGCAGCGAGTCTTTGAGTTCGGGGAAGAAGCGCCCCAGGGGCAGGCCGCCGATGATCTTGTGTTTCAGCAGCGCCGCGTTGGCTTGCTCGGGCGTGCCGTGTTTTGGCGTCACGACAAACTCGTTGAAGAACGGTCCGCCGAAGCGCAAGTCGAGCCCCTGGGCCAGGTAGTGCGCCTTGGCCAGATTCTGCTGGGCCAGTTCGCGCAGGCCCTGCTTGCCGTAGACGCTCATGAAGACGGTGGCCATCAGCGCGATCAGCGCCTGGTTGGTGCAGATATTGGACGTCGCCTTTTCGCGGCGGATATGCTGCTCGCGGGTGGAAAGCGTGAGGCAGAAGGCGCGGTTGCCGTCCGCATCCTTGGTCTCGCCCACCAGCCGGCCCGGGATCTGCCGGATGTATTTTTCCTTGGTGGCGATGATGCCGGCAAACGGCCCGCCGTAGCTCGGCGAGATGGCGTAGGATTGCAGTTCGCCGACCACGATATCGGCGTCGCGCGGTGGCTCCAGCAGGCCGAGAGAGACGGCTTCGGAGAAGACCATGACCAGCAGCGCGCCGTGCTTGTGCGCCAGGGCGGCGGCCGCCTTCGCGTCCTCAATGACGCCGAAGAAATTGGGCGATTGCAGGATGACGCAGGCGATGCCGTCGTTGAGTTTTGCTTCCAGATCGGCCAGATCGATGCCGCCCGATTTCGCGTCGTAGCTGACGCTCTCCACATGCAGCTGCGCATTGCGGGCGGCGGTATCGAGAACCTGGCGGTATTCGGGGTGGAGATTGGCGGCGGCCAGGAAGCGGCTGCGCCCGGTGATGCGGAGCGCCATCATGGCGGCCTCCGGCACGGCCGTGGAGCCGTCGTACATGGAAGCGTTGGCGACCTCCATGCCGGTCAGCTGGCAGACCATGGTTTGAAACTCGAAGATCGTAGTCAGCGTGCCCTGGGCGATCTCGGCCTGATAGGGCGTGTACGACGTCAGGAATTCGCCGCGGCTCACCACTACATCGCACAGCACCGGGCGGTAGTGGCTGTAGACGCCGGCGCCCAGAAAACTGGCGTAACCCGCGGCGTTTTTCGCTGCCTGCGCCTGAAAGAAATCCGTGATCTCGTACTCGGATTTGCCCTTGGGAATGTCGAGGGCGCGGTCGAGTACCGCGGCCGCGGGCAGGTGGGCGTAGAGTTCGGACAGCTCGCGAAGGCCGCAGGCGTCCATCATGGCCCGCCTGTCAGCGTCTGAGTTCGGTAAGTATCGCAAGTGTGATGGCTCCCGGAGATGAAGAGAGTGCCGGGGACGGAGCTCTCAGGTACCATTGTAACGTCCGGGCGGCGGCGGGTGAAATAGATCTGCCCCGGACGCTGGCAACAGATACCTCTTCTCGTGGACCAGCGCGCCCGGTGGGATATGGTGGTGGCAGGCAGCGGGCCCAAACCCACGATTCCTGGGTTCGTTTTTGGGTGAATCGACCCCTGGAAACGGGTGTAAGCAGCTTTGTGTCAGTGACTTAGCGGCGAAAACGGGTCTTGGGTTCGTTTTTAGGTTGTTCTTGTCTGGAAGTCCTTTTGTTTCATCTGGTTAGTGGCGGATTGGCAAAGCTGATTGATTTTTAGGATCCTTACCCGGCGGCGGGCCCGATCCAAGCCGGGCACACGTCCACCGAGGGTGTGGGGAGTAGGCACCCGTTGGAGCGCGTGGCGCGCGCTCCATGGGCTAGAACGTTTCACGAGTCAAAGAGCGGGTGGATCACAGGATAGGCCGAGGCGACCCTGGTGTTTCCGAGGCACTGCGCGAAGCGGCACCCGAAACCAGTATACGGGGCGGGACCAAATCGGGGCGCGTGATGGGCGCTGTAAGTTATTGAGGGCTGACGGATTAACTAAAAGTGAAAGCCTTGTGAACGGTTGAGTTCCCGGGGCGCATTTTCAACCCGGCCCTGCGCTTGTTTCTGTTGCGGGCCAGTCATCTCCGGCAGCGCTTCGCTAAGCCGCCTGCCGCCACGACACAGGATGGCAAGCGCCATCTCCAAATCGCGCTCCACTTGTTCGACCGCCGCCGCCTTGGCTGCCGCTGCGTTTTCAAAAACAGTTCCGGCTCTGAGAGAATGCGTTCGCGCGCCACGCGCGTGGCTTTGCGCCAAGCCGTATACAGTTGCCCGGCTTGCCTGGTGCCGCAATGATGCGCGACCAACGCGGCGGCCATCCGCGCGCAGTCGCCGGCGTTGACTCGTGCCACCGGCACCAGATACTTCATCGCCACTTGCGAGGCGAGCTTTCCTTCGCGTACTTGCTGCTGGATCGCTTCCGGCAGCAACTTCACCAGCGCCAGCCGCCGCGACACCCAACTAGTGCTGCGGTCGAAACGGCGCGCCAGTTCATCGAGGCCATAGCGGAAGCGCTGCTCCATCTCAGCCAGCAGCCAGCCCCTCGGCGCTCACGAGAAATGACCCACCTCTGCTCATTTAGAGTTGCCCACGCCGAAAACAGGTTCTACCACGTGGCGTGGCGCGGGGCTGGCGACATCATCCGCGCCGCTGGCGCGTAAGTCTCTTGTTTCCTGTAACCA
>JBBQLF010000572.1:0-3483 GCA_038327695.1 Bryobacterales bacterium | reverse complement strand
CGGCCGGCCACCCCCGTCACCCCTCCAAAAACGTCCCCCCCATCACCTTGTCCCAATCGGCCTTCGGCATCTGGTCCATCAAGCCATCCACCAGCATGCCGCCATCGGCCAAGCTCGGCGCACTCCCCACCGGCGCCAGTTGGATCTGCAGCCGCTCCAGCTCCCGCAGCAGCCAGCCGGGCACTTCCCCGCCCCGCAGCAGATGCCGCCACTGGCGCATCTCCGGCGGTACGCGCAGCTTCAGATACCAGCCCTCGGCCGGGCCTCCAGTCTCCACCACCTCACCACTGACCGGTGACATCACCCGCATCTCATGGCCGTTCTTCTTCAACCGCCAACCGGTGCCGTTCATCTCCAACCAGGCGCCCTTCTCCGGCAATTCCACCGAATCCGGCTTGCCCACCAGCCGGCTCGCCAGGTCGTCGAGACCCACCGTCACCACGCCGTTCTCCTCGGCCCGCACCCAACTGTGGCCCCGGTGGTACAGCCGGTCCGGCGGGTAGTCCATGCCAAACGTGTACTCCGGCGCTTCGGTCGGCAACGCGGCATACTGCGCGTATTCCGGACACGTCCCGCACGCAAATGCCCGCGGACAAGTCCGCTCCTCCACGCGGCCGGCCAATTCATGGCGGCAAGTCCGCTCCGCCACCGGCAGTTCTTCAAACTCGCTCAACCAGCGCATCTGCTCCACCCGCCGCGTCTTGACATCGCGATGCGCCCGCCACACCGCCATCACGGTGGTCGCCACAATCGTCAACCCAACCAGGAAGAAGATCGCCAAAAAAATGACGTGACCAAAGGTCCAATGAAAGCCATCAACGCCCGGAAACATGAGTACCCTCCTCAATCTCTTGCGCCGCCAGTTCCTTCTCCTGAGGGAACAGCGGCAAATAGCGATAGGACAACGAATAGACGATCACGCCGTAAGCAACCACCATTCCAAACGTGGCCACCTCCTGCCAGTTCGGCGTGTATGTCATGAACTCGTCAAACGCCAGCGTCGGCAGCGCCAGAGTCTGGACCGTCAGGATGAATCGGTTGAGCAGCACGCCGCAACACGCCAGCGCTGCCGCAGAGAGCAGCCACCCCCGTCGCGCCCGCGTCCTGGGCCACAACAGCAGGCCCGCCGGCACCAGTCCGAAGAGTCCGATCTCCGCCACCATCAACCAGATGCCGAACTGTCCGTGCGAGTAGTGTTCCCACGGCGCAAAGCCCACGGCCGGCGAAGTCACATTCAGCCACACCAGCGTGTCGATACTTTTGGCCGCTACATAGAGCGCCAACAGCAACCCGCTGATCAGGCCCAACCGTTCATAGACGCTATCGGGAATCAGCGCCTTGCCCGTAAACTTCTCCACCAGCCGGGTGGTGAGCGCCAGGAAACTCGGCCCCACCGCGATGGCCGAGAGGATGAACAGGAAGAACGTACTCGGCCAGATGGAGAAGCCTTCCCGAAACGCAAACGGCCGGCCGCGCAGGACGCCATACAATCCGCCCAGCGAGCCCTGATGGAAGAACGAAAGCAACGTCCCCACGGCCGCCAACACCGGCACCAGCAGGTGCAACTGGTGTTCGAAAGCCAGCAACGATGGCGCCTGCCGCAACTGCCGGTTCTTCAGCAGCATCGGCACGTACTCCAGCGAGAGCACCAGCAGGTAGCAGGAGATGCAAAACGTCACCTCTGTCAACATCGAATGCGTGTTCGGATGCCAGAACGTGAACCACGCCCGCGCCGGCTGGCCCACGTCGATCGCCAGCACCGCCATCGCGCCGCTATAGCAGATGAAGCCCAGCACGACGGCGCTGTTCAGCACTGCCTTCAGCTCCTTCATGCGCATCAGATACACCAGGAAACCCGTAAAAAACGCGCCCGCGCCCAGGGCGATGATCGAGAGATCCAGAAAGATCCAGAGCCCGAACGCAAAGCGGTTGTCCATGTTGGTCTGGTTCAGGCCGTAGTAGAGGCACAGGTACGCGGCATACATGCCGATACCTAACAGAGCCACCCACGGCGCCAGCCACATCGCAAAGCGGGCCGTTCCCGTCCGCTCCACACCGCGTGCGATCCATCGCCGGTCCACCATTGCCGTGCTAGCCACGCCGCACCTCCTGTCCGCGCTCGGCCAGACGTTGCACCCACTCCCGCTTCGACCGGTAAAACACCTTCGGCCCGGTGCCCAGCCGCGCCAGCAGCCGGAACGCCTCCGGCGATTTCGACGCCTGCCGGACCGCGCTACCGGTGTCGTTCAGATCGCCAAAAACGATCGCCTGCGTCGCGCAAGCTTCCACGCACGCCGGCCGGTAGTCGGCCGGATCGATCTCCGCCTTGCCCGTGGCCGCGGCCTTGTCCTCCGCCTCGTGCAGACGTCCGTGGCACAGGTTGCACTTCTCCACCACGCCCCGCATGCGCACAGCCACGCCGGGGTTCAAGGTGCGCTCCATGCCTACAGGCCACTCCGGATCCCACCAGTTGAAGTAGCGCGCGTGATAGGCGCAGGCCGTCATGCAGTACCGGCAGCCCAGGCAGCGCTGCGGCATCTGATTGACGATCCCTGTCGCCTTGTCGAGCTCCACCGCCTGCTGCGGGCACACGGTCACGCAGGGCGTCTCGTTTTCGCAATGCATGCACATCACCGGGATGAACGCCTCCCGGCGGTCCGCGCCTGTGGCGCCATTGGAGACGCGCTGCACCAGCATCGGCGTCAGACCAGTGCGTGGCGTGGCCTTGGCGTGCCCCGGTGCCACGTTGTTCTCCGCCGCGCAGGCGGTCATGCACGCGCCGCAACCCGTGCAGCGATCCAGGTCAATCACCATGCCGTAGCGGCGCGCCTTCTTCGCGGTCATGCTTGCTTCCTCCCGCTACCCGCCGGCATCAGTTTCGATTCCTGATACAGCTTCGTAGCCAGCGGCGCCAGCACAGCCGGCGTCCAACTGGCGCCCTCAGTGTTCTGTCCGCCTCCAACCTCTCCCGCCACCGGCCAAGCCGTCAACCGGCAGGTGAGCGGCATAACCGCAGACTCCACCGGCTTCACTTCCGGGAGCGCTCCGCCCAGGAACGCCACGGCGCTCTTCACGCCCGCAGGAGGCTTCAGCAGCGCCTCCACTCTCCGGCACCCTGCCAATGCCGCCACCGGTCCCGCGGGGATGTCCGCAACTTCTTCCAGAAACCCTGGAGCCGGCAGTAACCAGCCCTGCTCGCTCCCGCCGCGCCACGCCGTAAACCGGAAGATCTCCGCCGCGCCGGCCGGCTGCCGATCCCACGGGACGCTCGAATCCAGCAGCGCCGCCCGCAGTGCGCCAGGCAGTTCGTCCAAGCCCCGCGCCGCCTCCGGCGCGCCGCTCCTGGCCACAATGCCGCCCTTGCCGCCCACTGCGCCCAGCAGTTCGTCCATGCCCCGCGCCGCCTCCGGCGCGCCGCTCCTGGCCACAATGCCGCCCTTGCCGCCCACTGCGCCCAGCAGTTCGTCCATGCCCCGCGCCGCC
>JBBQLF010000571.1:0-3505 GCA_038327695.1 Bryobacterales bacterium | reverse complement strand
TTCGGCGTGCGGTACCGGGGCCGCATAGAGGGCCCGATGAAGAACTCGTATGCGCGAATTGAGAGCGGTCCGGATGGGGGCAGACACCCGCTGGCGGCCGGCTTCGAGGGGGCCGAGCGGATCGTGAACAGCGTCTTCCGTGTGGACGTGGAGCCGGCGGTCCGTCAATCCACTTCGCCGCTGACACTGATTCCCGGTTACCCGGACCTTCCGATGGAACAACTGTTTCCGCGGGTGCCGAAGACGGACATTGCCCTGGCCTACGTCCGCGAGTTCGGGAACGGGCGTGTCGTCTACCTGCCCGGCGATTTTGACCGGACGTTCTGGGAATTCCTGCTGGAGGACCACGCGCGTCTTCTGAAGAACGCCATCCTGTGGGCAGCCAATGAAGAGCAACCCGTGACGGTGGCGGGACCGGGCCTGCTCGATGTAACGGTGTGGCGCCAACGGGACTCGATGACCGTCCACCTGGTGAACCTCTCAAACCCGATGACGATGCGCGGTTACTTCCGCGAATTCCTGCCCGTGGGTCCGCTAAAGGTGAGAATCCGGCTACCTCAGGGCACCACCGCGGGCGCAGTCCGCTTGTTGAAATCGGCCGTGCGGCCTTTGGTCGCTAATTCGCCAGCAGCCGTTGAAGTGACGATCCCTTCTGTGCTGGATCATGAGGTGGTGGCGATCGACCTCCGCTGACGAAGCGTGGGCTGCTCCGGCCGCACAGCATGTCTGCATTGCGCGGGCCGGGTTGGGTGGATAATCCAGTGTGAATGAGTTTCGTTGCCCGGCCCAGAGCGCAGAGCATGCGATTCCCCTCGCCGGGCTGACACTGAAATCAGCACCAATCAGGAGGAAGCCCGGCAGCCAGGTTTGCAGCCGGTAACAACAGGAATGTCATCGCCCGCAGCCCCATCGTCAAACATACAGCGCCCAGCTCAGGATCCAATGCCGCTGAGGACGTTGTCAGGTGTGGAGTTGTAGTCAGCGCTAGAATGTCGTCATGCGATCGATGGTCCTACTCCTGGCGTTCGGAGCCGCGTTGTTTGCGCAAGGCCCCCGGATCTTCATAGTCACTGACATGGAGGGTGTTGGTGGTGTCAACAGTTGGGACGAGCAGACCGCGCCCGGCCAGCGGCGTTTCGAGGAATCGCGGCGTCTCCTGGCGGCAGAAGTGAACGCGGCCATTGAAGGCGCCCTGGCGGGCGGGGCCTCGGAGGTGGTCATCTGGGATGGCCACGACGGCAGCCGCTCGCTCTCGGTGGATGACATTCCCCCGCGCGCCCAGCTCATCCAGGGCAAACCGACGCCGGCGGATTTCTATTTCGGGGAAGGGCGCTACGGCGGTGTGATGATCGTGGGCCAGCACGCCAAGGCGGGCGCCAACGGGCTGCTGGCACATACCCAGAGCCTGATTGTTCGCGATATCAGCATCAACGGAACGCCGGTGGGCGAGGCCGGGCAGGTTGCCGCCATTGCCGGGCACTTCCAGATCCCGGTGATCATGCTGTCCGGCGATCAGGCAGCCTGCGAGGAGATTCTCACCATTCAGCCCAAGGCCGAGACCGTGGCGGTGAAGCGACTCGTGGGCAAGGGCTCTGCGCTGAGCCTCTCCCATGCTGAGGCCCGCGCCCGGATCCGCAACGCAGCCCAGCGCGCCGTGGAGCGCATTGGGGAGTTTTCGCCGTGGACCATTCGAGGGCCCGTTGAGATGCGGTTCGAGTTCCATCCGGACACCGGGAAGGCCGGTGAGACCACACCGCGGCCCACTCGTGTCTATCGCGGAGAGACCGTGCTCGGCGCGTTTCAGGACTGGCTGGGCAAGTGAGTCCGCCAGCGGCGGCAACGCGGAGTTCTGCTCCGTAACCATCCTGCCGTGCCCCGGTGGGCCACCCATTGGCGGTATCATTTTCCGGTGAAGTTACTTCGGGCCACTCTTGTCTTCGCCGCCGCAGGCACTCTCTCGGCAGCGCCTTTGCGCCTCGTGATCGCCGGCCTGGTGCATGGCCACGTGGATGGTTTCCTACGCCAGGCGAAAGGCCGTGATGTGGAGATTGTCGGCGTCACTGACCCCGACCCCGCGCTCCACCGCAAGTACGCCGCGAAGTACGGTCTGGCGATCGAGATCTTCTCAACCGGCCTTGAGAAGGTGCTGGACCGGACCAAGCCGGAGGCCGTGGCGTCCTTCAGCAACACGTACGAGCACACTGAAATCGTGGAGATGGCGGCCGCGCGGCGCATCCCGGTCATGATGGAGAAACCGCTGGCCGTTTCGATGGAGCACGCCCGGCGGATTGAGAAGGCCGCCAGGCAGTCCGGCATCGCTGTGATCGTCAACTACGAAACCACGTGGTACCGCAGCCACGGTGCACTCTACCAGCTGATGAAGGAGCAGGCGGCCGGTGGGGAGATCCGCAAGATGGTGGCCATGGACGGCCATCAGGGCCCCAAAGAGATCAATACTCCGCCGGAGTTCTTCTCGTGGCTGACTGACCCAGCGAAGGGCGGTGGCGGCGCGCTTTTCGATTTTGGATGCTACGGCGCCAATCTCATGACTTGGCTCATGGACAACCAGCGCCCTCTTTCGGTGACTGCCGTGACGCAGCGCATTAAGCCGGCCATCTATCCCAACACGGACGACGAGGCCACCATCCTTGTGGAGTATCCGCGCGCCCAGGGCATCATCCAGGGATCGTGGAACTGGCCCTTCGGCCGCAAGGACTTGGAGGTCTATGCGCAGAAGGCCTATGCGCTGGCCACCGGCGGGAACACGCTCCGCACGCGGCTGCCCGGCGCTCAGGAAGAGGCGCGCATGCCGGGCGAGTTACCCCTCGACGAGCGCGATTCGATCTCCTATCTCACGGCCGTGGCACGCGGCAAGATCAAGCCCGCTGGCCTCTCATCGCTGGAGAACAACATGATTGTGACTGAGATTCTATGTGCCGCACGGGAGTCCGCGCGGAAGGGGCAGAAGGTGGCTTTGCGGTAGCGAGGCCCCCGGTGAGACGGAGTGGTTCGCGGCTGGCTGAGAAACGGTCACACGTCCCCAACGCCCACTGCGCCAACGCCCGCTGCGCCAACAGCGCACCTTCGCTGCATGCCATCGATACGCTGAGAGCGCTGCCGGGGAACGAGACTCGCAACGCCGCGTGCTTGCTGGCCGCGGTTCACCTGCGGGTGGCCGCGGCCGTGGTGGGCGTCCCCACCCGAACGGAAACGTGGAGGTGTTCTCCATTTCCGGCGCGGAATTCGAGCACATGCTCACCCAGAAACACGGGGCCGAGTTGCCAGAAGAAGATCGCGCCTTCTGCATCAAAAGTCGAGCCAACCGGCAACTCGCGCAACTCGTCACCAACGCGCAGAGCCGCCGTCCACTGTTGTCCGCCGGCGAGGTGGATCTCCAGCCGGTCCAGTTCTTTGAGCTCGATGGGTTCCAGGAGCCCATCGCCGGCTTGGCGAATGGGCACGAGTCCGGCGTTCAGATCGTAGCCCTTGCGGAACGCCGGATAGA
>JBBQLF010000570.1:0-3517 GCA_038327695.1 Bryobacterales bacterium | reverse complement strand
CAGATTTCCCGCCTGCTTCGTCTGGTATTCAACGCTCAATACATAAAGCAGCACACTTATTTCCTCTTGATCATTGCCGGCCTCCTGCGTCGCCAGGGAATCCACGCTCGATACATAAAGCAGCGCACTGATAGCCTCTGGCACATTGCCCGCCACCTGTGTCGCCAGGGAATCCACGCTCAGTGCTTTCGTCTCATTCCGGGCGAAGCTCCCGGCTGACGCCATCGTCACCATGGTCACCCCGCTCGCCGGCAGCTCCGCTTCTTGGCCCGTGCTCCTTGCCTGCGTTCGATCCCGGGAAGTCAGCTTCCCGTCGTCCCTCTTCCCAAAACCGTTCAAGCTGACACCGCCGCACGCGTCCCCGCCAACACCGCCAACACCTACCGCCCGCGGTTCCCTCGCGGACCAACCGCGGCTGCCACTCCCGCCCGGCACGCGGCCCGGCACGCGGCGCCGCAAGCCACTTGGTCTCCGCTTCCTGATCTAATAGCGAGAGACCCAATGACACTCGAACGCCGGGACTTCCTGAAGACAGCCAGCGGCGCGGCTGCGGCCGGTGCACTCGCCGCCGCCCCGCCCAGGCAGCCCAACATTCTGTTCCTTTTCCCGGATCAGCTTCGCCACGACTTCATCGAGCCCTCCGGCGCAATTCCCGTCCGCACGCCCAACATCAAGCGGCTCGCCGCCGGCGGTGTTCGCTTCACCCAAGCAATCACCCCCGCCCCACTCTGCGCTCCGGCTCGTGCATGCCTTGCCTCCGGGTTGGAATTCGGCCGGTGCCGCGTTCCCAACAACTCCAAGAACTACCCCCTGGACCAGCCGGCTTTCTACCAGCTCCTGCGGGGCTCCGGCTACCACGTCATGGGCTGCGGCAAGTTCGACCTTCACAAGCCCGAGCTGGACTGGGGCCTCGATGGCAAGCGCCTCATTCGCGATTGGGGCTTCTCCGACGGCATCGACAATGAAGGCAAGCTGGACGCCACGCGCGCCTACACCCGGGCCGGCAAACCCACAGGCCCCTTCATGGCCTACCTCGACCGGCTCGGTATGGCCAAGGCGCACGTCGCCGACTACGAGCGCCGCAAGGGCCACGCCGCCACCTTTCCCACGCCGCTCAGCGATGAGCAGTACGGCGACAACTGGATCGCCCGCAACGGTCTCGCCCTCCTCGATGCCGCGCCCAAAGGCAAGCCCTGGTTCCTGCAGGTCAACTTTAACGGGCCCCACTCGCCGTGGGACATCACCACCAGCATGGAATCGCGCTGGCGCGGCGTGAAGTTCCCGCAGCCCAACCGCTGCACTCAACTTACCCCTGAGAATCACGAACTGGTCCGCCAGAACTACGCCGCCATGATCGAGAACATCGACCGCCGCATCGGCGAGTTCCTCGACAAGGTCAAGGAGCGCGGAGAGCTCGGCAATACGCTGATCGCCTTCGCCAGCGACCACGGCGAAATGCTCGGCGACCACGATCTCTGGGGGAAGACCCATCCCTACCACGGCTCCGTGGGCGTTCCGCTGATCCTCCAGGGCCTCGATGTCCGCCGCGGCGCGCTCTGCCACGAGCCCGCCACCACCTTGGATCTCACTGCCACGTTCCTCGACTATGCCGGCGTCCCGCGGCCTTCGAACATGGACAGCCTTTCCCTGCGGCCATACCTGGCCGGGCGAAAGGCCGCGCACCGCGAGTTCGCTCTCTCCGGCATGGAAGCCTGGCGTCTGGTTGCACAAGGACAATACAAATTCATCCGGCTGCGGGGTGACCAGCGGCTGCTCTTCGACCTTCGGAGCGATCCTCAGGAAAACGAGAATCTGGCCGCCAGCAGGCCGGAACTCGCCGGCAAACTGGAAAAGCTCCTTGCCGCCGGAAAAGGCGCGTAATAGCGCACTCCTGTAGCGGTAACTGTAACGATTACTATGCTCAGATTTGCACGCTAAAATGCACTTGGGAGCGCAATCGCCGATCTATGCGTGACAGGGATCCAAGGACTTCGCACACGAGAAGAACACAAAGACACTTGGGAACGCAATCGCCGATCTATGCGTGACCGGGAGCCCGGAACGGGGAAGCGCCGCGAACATTTTGCGACAACCGGGGTGGTGACGCCACTAATGATCTGAATGGCTCTCTATCGGACCCGGTCAGCTGCTGTGCTAGGCATCGACGCCTACGCCGTTGATGTTGAGGTGCACATGTACCCGGGCACGGCCCGGGACATCATCACGGTGGGCATGCCGGACACCGCCGTGCGGGAGAGCCGGGAACGGATCAAGTCCGCTCTGTTGAACTCCGGTTTCAAGTACCCTAACAAGTCGGTCACCATCAATCTGGCCCCTGCCAACGTGCGCAAGGAAGGGGCTGGTTTCGACCTGCCGATGGCAATGGGCATACTCGGCGTAATGGGGCTGATCTCCAATACCGACGAGAATCTCTTTGTGGGCGAGCTATCCCTGGACGGGAGCCTGCGGCCCATCCGGGGTGCGCTGCCGATTGCGGTCTGCGGGCGAAAGCACGGGGTCAAGCGCCTCCTGGTGCCGGCCGATAACGCGGCGGAAGCGGCGGTGGCCGCGGGCATTTCGGTCTACGGGATCCGGCACCTGTCCGAGGCGGTCCAACTGGTTAATCAGCCGGACCAGTTCGCACCGGTGGCGGCAGGCGAGAGGGCCCCTGCGGTGGAAGCGGCGCACCGGCTGGATTTCCTGGAGGTATGCGGGCAAACGACGGCCAAACGGGCGTTGGAGGTGGCGGCGGCGGGAGCGCACAACGTGCTGATGCTCGGCCCGCCGGGCTCCGGCAAGACGATGCTCGCGCGCCGGCTGCCAGGCATTCTGCCCCCGCTGACGCTCACCGAGGCGCTGGAGACCATGCAGGTCCACTCGGTGGCCGGCCTGCTGAGCAAAGGGACAGGCCTGATGACGGAACGGCCGTTCCGGGCGCCGCACCACACCATCTCCGACGCCGGCCTGATTGGTGGCGGCAGTGGCACGCCGCGGCCGGGTGAAGTCAGCCTGGCGCACAATGGCGTGCTCTTCCTGGATGAACTGCCGGAGTTTCCGCGGAACGTATTGGAACTACTGCGGCAGCCGCTCGAGGAGCGCACGGTCACACTGGCGCGCAGCAACATGACGCTGACGTTTCCGGCGAACTCCATGCTTTTGGCCGCTTCTAACCCGTGCCGGTGCGGTTTTCGGGGCGATTCCACGCATGAATGCCGCTGTACGGGAGCCGAAGTGCAACGATACATGGGCAAGATCAGCGGGCCTTTGCTGGACCGGATCGACCTGCACATCGAGGTGCCGGCGGTGCCGTATCAGGAACTGCGGGCGCGGGATGGCGGCCTGTCGTCGGCGGAGATGCGCGCCCGCGTGGAGGCCGCCCGCCGCATCCAGCAACAAAGAGGCTTCTACAACTCGCAAATCCCGCAGCCGATGGTCCGCCAGTTGTGCGCGCTGGACCAAGCCGGCGAGCGCACGCTGGAGATGGCCGTGCGGCGCATGGGACTCAGCGCCCGGGCGC
>JBBQLF010000569.1:0-3520 GCA_038327695.1 Bryobacterales bacterium | reverse complement strand
TCCAGCCAGGGGCGGCAGGCGAGCACTTCCGCCGGTGTGGGCTTGTTGTCAGGTGGGGCGCAACGCACGGAGGCGCTGACCCAGCAGTCCCGCAGGCGCAGGCCGTCGTGGCGATGCGTGGATTCGGGTTGGCTGGCGAAGCTGGTCTGATGGAGCGCCCGGTAGAGCCAATCGCCCGAACTGTCGCCGGTAAACACCCGGCCAGTGCGGTTGGCGCCGTGCGCGCCCGGAGCCAGGCCGAGGATGAAGAGGCGCGCGTGCGGATCGCCGAAGCCAGGCACCGGACGGCCCCAGTATTGCTGGTCCAGATAGGCGCGCCGCTTGACCTGAGCGACGTGACCGCAGTGGGCACGCAGGCGCGGACAGTTCTCGCATGCAACGATGCCGCTTTCCAGCCGGCTCAGTTCGGCGGACATGCTACTTCCTGTGGGCCAGGACGCCGGCGCCGGGCGCCAGTTCCACCTTGACGGGCGCGGCGCGCAGCTTGAGCTGAATCTGGGCGGGCTCCGGCCCGGTGCGAACCCAGTGGACCAGCGGCTTGACCTGGCCCGGCATGCGGATCTCCACTGGCACGTCGATGCTGAATTCTTCGCTGGCTCCGGTCTGCCGGACGGTCACCTCCAACTCGACGTTTGGCGCTTTCCCTTTGGACTTGTGGGTGAGTTCCAGGGTGGGGACGCCAGTGCCGTACACCCAGTTGTCGAAATAATTCTCCAGGTCCGGGTCCGGCAGGCCTTTCGGAGAGAACTCCGCGGCGATTTCGCGGAACTGCCCGGTGGTGAGAGTGCCATAGGAGTAGCGCTTGCGTATCTCGCCCATCATGGCCAGGAAGGGGCGATCACCCATCCGGCGCCGGAGCATGTGCATAATCCAGGAGCCCTTGCCGTAAGTGATCAGGCGCCAGGGATCCACACCGGTCATCGTATGAAGGCGCATCCCCCAGGTAATCGGGCCAGCGGACTCAGCCGTCCTGGTCTTTGACTCAGGCAGGGACGCCCGGAGCCCTTCGCGGTACTCGTCGAGAGCGGTTTCCAGGGCGCGCGGGCCTTTCTTCCTTTCGAGAATCAAGAGCGCTGAGTAGTTGGCCAGTGCCTCCTGGATCCAGTCGTCATGGTAGGTGGCCGAGGTAACCAGATTGCCCCACCACTGGTGAGCCGTCTCATGCGCATGCAGGATTTCGGAGTAGAACGTGAGGTTGGATGGCGATTGCAGCGCGCCAGCCCGATCCTTCTCGTCCAGAAAGGTGATGGTCGACAGGTACAGCAGCCCTGGAAAGCCCTGGCCGAAGTTGCCCGGGATGGGCGAGACGGTCAGAGTTTTCAGCGGCGGCGGACCGAACTGCGCGGTCATCCATTCCAGCGAGGAAGCGATCTCGGATGCCAGAGCGGCCAGGCGGATCCTTGGATCCGGGGCGGTGGGCGCAATCGAGATCACCTCGAGCGTGCGGCGGCCCATCCCGGCGGCTGGGGTGCCGGGCCGTGGCACGATGATCTGCTGGGCCCGGGGCTGGAGCGCCGGTTCCAGGCTCCGGTTGGCGTATACACTCACTTGGAAGCCGGACCGATTGGTTTCGAACCGCTCATAGGAGCCGACGTTGAAGCCGGCCATGCGCACGGGGGCCGACGTCCGGCGGCGGGCGATCCGCCACTCGCCTTCGACCCTCTCTTCGGCAATGTCCCCGGTGGCCACCACGCTAAGATCCTTCGGCACGCGAAAAGTGAGATCGAACTTAGAGAAGTGGATGCCGCGAGTTGGGTACCAGTTTGTGCGGGCGGCCACGAAATAGACGTGGTTGCCCGCGGGCCGGATCACCTTGCCGCTGTGCTGAAACTCGATCTCGTGGGTTGTGCCGGGCAGAAACGGCGCCGGAAGCACGATCAGGAAGGGATCGTTGACGCGATTGCCGATCAGGTTGGAGCGGAGAGACTCGCGGCGGAAGACCTCGACGGGTTGACCATCGACCTGGACGGCGGAAACCTCCATTTCTGGTGCGAGTTCAAAGGCCAGCGCGCCGGCCAGCCGCTGGCGGGCCCGGGCGGTGACGCGGGTGGTGACCTTGAGCGTCAGATCAGGCTGGAGTTCGGCCTCAATGCGATGATTCTCCATGACAGCGTCTTCGAGCGGGGCCGCCCGGCGGGCCTGACGAAAGCTGCGAGACTGGAAACTCGCCCAGACGTTGAAGCCGCCCACGTGCTGGTCCGAGACTTGGCCGAGGATGAACTGCTCAGGCAGCGTGGGATCGTGCAGAAGATCGAAGTTGCCAAGTTTCTGGCCCGAAAACGCGACGTAGAAGACACCCTGCGCCGGATCATTGGTTAGCAGGTCCAGGACGAGCCGGACCTGGAAGCTCTGGCAGAGGTTGCGGACCGTCGTGCTGGTCAGGCCGGAGAGCATGGCGCCCATTTCCGGGTTGGGCTTCGGAGCGCTATCGAGAATCTGCTTCAACAACTCTTCACCGGTCCCGTCGGTAAAGATGAGGACGGCCGAGCGAAAATGCTCATCCAGATTGGGCGAACCGGTGGCGGCGGCCAAGGCCGCCCTCTCGCTGCGATTGGGAGGGCGCAGGAGGAGTTCGGCGCCGTCACCGGCCTGATTGCCGCTAAAAACGGCGGCGATGCGGCGGCCGGCCACGGGCTTGGCGAAGATCAGGAAGCCGTCTGTGAGCTGAATGTTGGCGTCTTCGCGAACGACGGCCAGATCCCGCACGCGGTAACAGGCTTCGGGATCCAGAGTGAGTTCCCGCAACTGCGCGCCCAGGGCTGCGGCTGTGCCGGCGGCAAATAGGGGGAGCGTGAGCAGGATCAGGAGAAATCCACGTATGACCACGCCCCTAGTGTACGGCTTCGGCGTAGTCTCAGGCTGCGGTTTTCGACGAGGGGGCGAGGGCACCGGCGTCGATCCTGAGCTTGCCTGCGTGGCCATCGGCCTGCCACTCCATCTCCACTTTTTCGACTGACTCCGGGAGCGGGCATCGCAGATGATAGGAGCCGAAGGTGGCGGCCACAAGGGTTTGCAGGACGCCAGCCAGGTCGTCAGGGTCAGGGCAAGGCAGGCTAAAGCCGCCGGTCTGGAGCGACAACTGTTGGAAGGCGCCGGTACGAGGATCGGTGGCGGAGCTAGTGATCAGGGAGTGAAACCGGATGTTGCGCTGGCGCAGCCGGTCTGCAAGGCCAGGCAAGGCGGCCAGATCGCAGGACGATTCCGAAGCGGCATCGAGCACTAGTAACAGGTGCGTGTCGCCACTGGCCGATTCGAGAAGGGCTGCGAGCCGGTGGAGGGCGCAGGCGGCGTGAGGAGCGAGGCTGGCCGCGGCGAGCGCCGCCATGGGGTCCGTATGGGGTTTCTGCGCAGGCGTGGAGCGCACCTGGCCACCCGTCTTGGCGCTCCCGGCCGGCTGGTTCGGCCGAGGCGTAGCCTCCCATTCGGAGTAGAGCGCGACGCTAAAGCGGTCGGTCGGGCGGCACCAGGTCCTGGCAGCCAGGAGGGCGGCCTCCATCTGGGGCCGGCGCGCCGCGTCCTC
>JBBQLF010000568.1:0-3529 GCA_038327695.1 Bryobacterales bacterium | reverse complement strand
CGCGTGGCGCGGCCAGCCGAAACGCCCTGTGGGGCCGCGGCCTGAGTGGGTCAGTTTTGGCGAGCAGAGGTGGGTCGTTTCTCGCGAGCGCCGAAGCGCTGATGGAGATGACGTTCGAAAAGAGCGCGGAGGAGTTGCAGTTTCAGTTGAGGGAAGACGATGCGATGGGGCGGATGTGGGCTGCCTCGCAGTTGAGGGCAAGAGGCGCAGAGGCGGCCTTGCGGAAGGCAGCGCGAGAGGACCGCTTCTGGGCCGTACGGCGGGCGGCCGTGGAGGCCCTGGACGCCGATGCCCCGTTGATGCGGCAGGCGGCCACCGATGAGAAGCCGGAAGTGCGGGCGGCCGCGGTGCGCAGGCTGGGTTCGCCGCAGGATGCCGCTTTTCTGGCGGAGAGGTTCCGGAAGGAAGACAGCTATGTGGTGCAGGCCGAAGCGCTGAAGGCCATCGGGCGCTGCGGCGGCCAAGGGCAAGCCGCTCTGTTGCGGGAGGCGGCGCGCATGCGGTCGCCAAGGGATCTGCTGAAGCGGGCCGCCGAGCAGGCGCTGCGTGGGTTGGCAGGCGGGCAGGGGGCCGGGTTGCCGAGATAGCAGAGGGGCCGCCCGAACCGGCGGAGCCCAGGTCCAAGTGTCCACGCCAGGGACGGATCAACCCTCACTTTGTGAGTGTCGATGTTGTCGTGCAAAACGCATCGTTCGGCAGCAATACTGCGGCAATCCCGCTGAAATCACTACGTCCCGGTTCTTCTGGCTTGTGTGACGCCGGGGTCCTTGAGTACCGTTGGACCTTCGATGCGAGGAAGCCCGCCCGCTGCAGCACACCCGCCAGAAGACCGGCTCCACCACAATCATCCGCTCTTCTCACCGTGCTGGCTATCGATGGCTGCCGGCAGCACCAGCCATTCAACGGATGCTGACCGTCACCACGTTCGCCGCTTCCCCATCCACAATCACCTGGACCGCTACCTCGCCGGCGCCAATCAGGGCGCGCGGCACCAGCACGTTCACCTGATCCAGGCCCGGATAGCCGCCCTGCGGCCCGCTTGGCGGTGGCGGCGGGTGCCGCGCCCAGGAGCGCCGGGCCGGGCCGTTGGCCGGACGGCACGCCGGCGGCGCTTCGCGGTGGCAGCGGGTGCCATCGCCCGGCGGGAGCCGCGTTGCCGGCCGAACGCCACGGCCATGAGCGCCGGGCCGGGCCGTTGGTCCCGGCGGCACGCCGGCGGCGCTTCGCAGTGGCAGCGGGTGCCATCGCCCGGCGGAAGCCGCGGTGCCGGCCGAACGCCGCGGCCATGAGCGCCGGGCCGGGCCGTTGGTCCCGGCGGCACGCCGTCGGCGCTTCGCCGTGGCAGCGGGTGCCATCGCCCGGCGGGAGCCGCGTTGCCGGCCAAACGCCACGGCCATGAGCGCCGGGCCGGGCCGTTGGTCCCGACGGCACGCCGGCGGCGCTTCGCGTCGCTCAGGATTGGCCGGTTGAGCGGGCGCAGGGCGACGCTGCAAAAGATCGGGAACAGGCCCGGCCGATGATCCGTGTCTGCCCTTCACGGTCGCGCGACGGAAGGCGGCGCCGCCGATCCCTGGAAGCCGATGTTCTCCAGATAACGCAGGGATTGCCGGATCTGCTTCACAGCTTCGGGATGTTCTTCTTCCACGTAGTAGTGCTGCACTCCGGACTTCCGGGCGGCATCCAGGACAGCGGGCCAATTCACCTCACCGGCGCCCAGCGGAACACTGGCCTCCTCGGCCACCGTCCCGGGATCGAACGTTCTGGGCTCGCCCTTCCGGATGTCCTTCAAGTGCATCAGCGGGAACCGGCCCCGATAGCGCTCCAGCGACTGGGCCGGATCCTGATTGCCGAACACGAACCAGAAGACGTCCATTTCGAAATTGGCGAACTTCGGGTCCATCCGCCGGGCGAGTGTGTCGAAAAGCGTTCCATCTGGGCCGGGAACGAATTCCGGTCCGTGCGGGTGATAACAGAACCGGAGGTTGGAACGGGACAGGGCCTCGCCCCAACGGTTGAAGTTGTCGGCGGCGCGCGTCACATCGTTCAGGGTGAGCCGCTTGTTGCGGGGAATCGCCGAGCACATCACATAGCCGGCGCCCAGCGCGCGGGCGTTGTCGGCAACCCGGCTGGTGGACGATGACAGCTGCGCCCACTCGGCGCCGAACGAGGTGACGGTGAGTCCGTTGGCGGTGAGCAGCCGCTGGAAGTCAGCGGCAATTCGCCCGTAGAAATCGCCGGCCTCCAACTCCTGGAAACCCAATGTCCGAATCAGTGCCAGCGTACCGCTCAGATCTTTCTCCGCTTCGCGGCGGAGGCTGTACAGTTGCAAGCCGGGCGGCTGGGGCACTCCGCGCGTGGCGGCAAGGCCCGCTGCCGCCAGAAACTCGCGCCTGGATCGGATGGCTGGGCCGGAGAAGGGAGAGTCGAATCGCATGGCAATTGTTTCTCGTCAGGAACTGACTCTATCACGCACCCGGCGGAGCTGGGAACGGCGCGGGCGCGGCGGTGATCGAGATGGTGCGCTTTGCCCGCGATGAGTCATCAAACAGGAGCACTCCTTCGGCATTCACTTTGCGGCGCATGGCGGCGCCGCCGTTGACGCGAATCATCACTTCAATGGACGGCGGCAGCTCTGTCACCAGGTGCCTGGCTGGCGAAGTCGAATCGATACTGTAGTTCAGGGGTAGCGGGATCGGCCCGCCGGCGGCAGCCGATGAGAACAGGATCGCTATCGCGGCATCGCGCAGATGCGCCCCGGTAGCGTGGCCCGCCGTGTCTCGCAACAGTTCAGCGCGCCGTGGTTCCGGGATTGACCCGGCGGCGAATTGCAGCACATGGAGGAACTGATCCTCCTTCGCCGGGCTGGCCGGCGCCACCTCGATACGCCACTGGCCGGACTCACGCAGCGCACCGGCCGCGCGGGCTTCGGCCACCGGATAGTTCCTGCCGGTGAACCGGCTGAAGAACTCGAAGCCCTCGCCGCCGACCGTCGTGATCGTGCGCTGGAGCGGCAACAGGGTCTGCACCGAAAGCGCGCCATCGTAGAGAAGCGGCGGACCGCCCAGTTCGAGCGCCGCCTGATGGCGCACCGTCGTGACGCTGGCATCTGGAAAACTCTCGACCCCTGTGACGGCGGGACGCCCTCCGACGGACGGCTGATCTTGGAAGTGCAATAACCAACGCTTCTGGAAGCCGGCGTTGGTGCTGGTGACGCGGTCGAAGACTATCAGCAGATTCGCGTCTGGGACATAGGCGAACTGGCGGTCGTAGTGCTCCACTCTGCCGCCGTAAGCAGCGCGCAGGTTGGCGCGGATGTAGGCGTAGTGCCCGGATTGCAGATCGCTCACCTCCACGGTGGCGGCGTGGAGCTCTTCCGAATCGCGGTGCGCCAGATACGACATCCAATCGGCGTGGTGCTGCTTGCTTCTCAGAATGGTCTGGCCGCCGTCGTTGGTGTAGCCTTGCAGCATTTGCTGCGCCGGATCGTAGACCAGCAGGCAGTTGTGCGCCAGAGTCCTGGGCGCGTATT